>JBEITC010000287.1:0-5285 GCA_040375075.1 Planctomycetota bacterium
GCGCCGTCATGCTGGTGAAGCTCGCCTGCGCCCGCGCTTCGACGATGCGCGTCGGCCGGCGCAGCGCCGGCAGCTTCGCCGCCGGCGGCGAGGGCAGGCGCGCCGTCGCAGGCTGGGCAGGCACGTCGTCGACCGCGACGGCGCCGCCGCTCTGCTCCGCCATCGTCGCCAACGCCGCACGCCACGCGGGCCGCGCCGAGTTGTCGTTGGCCCGGAAGGCGACGAGCCACGGCAGGAAGGCCGCGCCGGCGGGCGGGGCCTGGTCGCGGCCGCCGACGAGCCACGCCAGCGGACTGCCGGCGCAATCGCGCCCGATCGGGCCAAGGTGCACGTAGCTGCGGCGCTTGGCGCGCGTGAGCGCGACGTAGGCAAGGCGCACGTCTTCTTCGAGGCGCTCGCGCGCGATGGCGGCCGCGGCTGGATCGTCGGCCGTGACGTCGAAGGCGACGCGGTGGCCGGCGGCTGTGGGCTCGAGCTCGAGTCCATGCGGCGCGCGCCGGTCCCACAAGAACGGGCAGAACGTGACCTCGTACTGCAGGCCCTTGCTGCGGTGGGCGGTGAGGATCTGCACCGCGTCCTCGTCGCTCTCGAGCCGCATCTCGCGCAGCTCCTCGCCGACTTCCTCGCGCGCGTGCGCTTCCTGCTCGAACCAGCGCAGCAACGCTTCCGGCGGCAGCCGGTGCGCGGTCTCGGCGCCGTGGAGCAGTTCCCACAGCTGGCGCAGGTTGGTCAGCCTTCGTTCGCCGTCGTGCCAGCCAAGGCACCGCGCCGTCAGCTGCCGGTCGTCGGCGAAGTCGGCCGCCATCGCCATGAAGCCGTGCCGCTGCCAGCGCGTGCGCCAACCGGCGAACTGCTCGACGGCGGCGTCGAAGGCGCCTTCGCTGGCGTCGAGCGCGCGCAGGCCGGCGAGGTCGAGGCCGTAGAGGCGCGTCGCCATCGCCGCGCGCACGAGCCGCAGGTCGCCCGGGCGCAGGATCGCCAGCAGCACGCGGCGCAGTTCGTCGACCTCTTCACTGGTGAGCACGTCGCCGGCCTTGCCGATCGCCGAGGGGATGCCGACAGAGCGCAGGCAGTCCTGGATGGCGATCGCCTGCCAGTTGGCGCGCACCAGCACGGCGAGGTCCTGCGGCCGCAGCGGCGCGTCGTCGACCGTGGCGCCGCACTGCAGCAGGCGGGCGGCCTCGGCGGCGACGTCGGCGCAGATGCGCTGTGCCACGAACTTCTTGTCGCGGCCCTCCTCGGGGTTCAGCGGGACCCAACGCCAGCGCAACACCGCCTCGCCGTCGCCAGCGATGCGCTTCTCGTGCGGCGCTGCCGCGGCGCGGACCTTCTGCGCGGCGATGCCCGGATCGACGAACGCGAGCGGATGGTCGCCGAACAGCGTGTTGACGGCGTCGACCAGGCTCTTGGCGCTGCGGAAGTTGGCGTCGAGCGTGAAGGCGCGGTGCGCGTCGCTGCGGGCGCGCAGGTACGTGCGCAGGTCAGCGCCGCGGAAGCCGTAGATCGCCTGCTTGGGGTCGCCGATCAGGAACAGCGTCCGGTCGTGAAAGCAGGTCGAGAAGATCGCGTACTGCAGCGCGTCGGTGTCCTGGAACTCGTCGATCAGCGCGACCTGATGGCGCGCGCGGATGGCAAGGCGCACCGCGTCGCTGCGCGCTTCGTCGTGCAGCGCCTCGTGGGCGCGGACCAGCAGGTCGTCGAAGGTGGCGACCTGATCGTCCTGCTTGGCCTGCTCGACGCGCTGGCGCATCGCCAACAGCAGTTCGACGCGCAGGTGTGCCAGCGCCTCGTCGACGCGGCCCGCGAGCTCGCCGCAGGCCTCGAAGAACGGGTCGTCGAAGCTCGCGTTCTTGAGTCGGCGCTTGTCGTAGCTCTGGGCGAGCGCGCCCGGCGCGAAGGCGACGAGCGTCGACAGGCACGCGATCGGGTCGCGCTGGATCCGCGCCAGCAAGCGCGGCAGTCCGGTGGCGAAGTCGCCGGGGATCGGCGTCGAGGTCTTCTTCCACGGCAGCGCCGCGAGCCGCGGACCGACGCCATCGTGCCACCGTCCGGCGGCCGCGATCGCCGCTGCGGCGACGGACTTCGCCAACGACGCAAAGCGCGTCTCGGTGAGCGGCAGCGCGACGTCGGGGTGGCGGCGCCAGAGCCGGTAGGCCTGCACCAGCGATTCGGGCGTGTGCTTGCCCAGGCACAGCAAGGCGCCGCGGGCGTCGCCAGGCGGCGCGTGCTGCAGGCGCAGCGCGTCGGCCGCGGCGCGGTAGAGCAGCGGCAGGCCATCGGTCTCGAACTCGGTGGCGAACGGCTGCCGCGTCTCGAACGCGGCCTCGTCGAGCAGCCGCTTGCAGAAGCCGTGGATCGTGTGCACCGCGACCTGGTCGAAGTCGGCGAGCGCGCGCCGGCAGACCGTCGCGGCGTCGGGCTGCTGCGCGAGGCTCGCGAAGAAACCGTCCTTCGTCGTCTGGCCCTCGGCGACGGCGAGCACGAGGCGCAGGCCGTCGCGCAGCCGGCGCTTGAGTTCGTCCGTCGCTGCGACCGTGAAGGTGACCACCAGCGCTTCGTCGAGCCGTTCGATGCGGCGCTCGAGCAGCAGGCGCAAGAGGATGCCGACGAGCGTGTAGGTCTTGCCGGTGCCAGCACTCGCTTCGAGCAGCACGATCCCCGGATCGAGCGACGCGCTGGCGAGGTCGAAGGGCGGCAGCTTCATGCGCCGTCCTCGCAGGCTGCCAGGACGCCGTGGATGCGCTCCGCCCACGCGGCGAAGTCGTCGCTCGCCAGCGGATCGCGGCCGCGGAAGCAGAGCTTCGTCGCGGCCTCGTCTTCCTCGCCGCGGACGTCGGGGCCATGCGGCGCGAACGCCTTGCGCGCGTTCTTGCGCGCCTTCGGCAGGTCGCGCGCCGCGCCGAGCCCCTCGCCGTAGGCGAGCGACGCGGCGGGGAAGAACGGCAACGGCTGCCGCAGGCCGGCGCGGAAGCCGGCGAGCAGCACGCCGAGCGCCTGCTTGGCCTCGTCGCCGTCGATCGGCCGCAAGCGGAAGTCGTCGGCGCGTCCGTAGACGGCGGTCGCCGCGGGCAGGCTGCCGGCGCCAGCGCTGCGCGCGACCGCGACGACGAGGTGCTCGACCATCGCGGTGAGCCGGTGCTTCGGCTTGACCGCGCCGGAGTGGCCGCGCACCACGGCATCGGCGGCGCAGTCGTCGACGATGCCGGCGACGCGCGCGTCGTCGAGCACGGCTTCGACGGCGCAGGGCCGCAGCTCTCCGTGCAGGCGGACCTTGCGCCGCAGTTCCTGCGCCTCGTCCTCGTTGGCGCCGAAGACGGCGTCGCCGCGGGCGCCCGGCGGCAACAGGCCGCCGGCGTGCGTGGCCTGCAGTCGCTGCGTTTCGTCCTCACCCGCCACGTCGCGGGCGCGCAGGGCGTCGCGCAGCGCCCAGCCGCCGAGGCCGTCGAGCGTGAAGCGCTCGGTCGTCGGCTCGGGCTCGTCGGCATCGCGCAGCGACATGCCGAGCACGCGTTCGCAGAAGAAACGCGGCGGGTCGCGCCAGAACGCCACGAGGTCGGCGAGCGCCACGTCAGCGCCGGCGAGCTCCGCGGGCGGCTCGACGGGCGCGCCGTCGTGCCATGGCGGCGCGTCGCCGCGGACGGTCGGCAGTTCGCCGCCGTTGCCGACGGCGTAGGCGAAGAGCCGGCGATCCCGGCCGTCGCGGTAGCGCGGGCTCCACGGCTGCAGCGGGTGTGGCACGACGATCTGCGTCCGCGGCGGCGCGCCGTCGGAACCCGGCGCGAACATCGCGTCGACCAGTTCGAGGAAGTCGTCGAGCGCGGTCGACGGCGCGCATTCGCTGTCGTCCTTCGCCGAGCGGCCGACGTAGGCGAAGTGCACGGCGTCGCGCGCCGACGTCAGCAGGTCGAGGAACAACTGGCGGTCGTCGCGGCGCGTGTCGCGGTCGCCGATGCGACGTCGCTGCGCGATCAGGTCGAACGGCAGCGACTGCGCGCGGCGCGGGAACTGCTGGTCGGCCATGCCGCAGACGTAGAGCCGTCGGCAAGGCAGCGTGCGCATCGGCGTCAGCGAGGCGATGGTCACCGCGCCGGCGAGGAAGCCGCCGCTGCCGGCGCTCTCGGCGAGCGCGCGGTCGAGCATTTCGCGGAGCGCTGCCGGCGCCACCGGCTCGTCGACGCGCGCGGCGGCGGCGACGGCGCGCAGGCGCGCGATCGTGCGGCGCAGTTGCTCGGCGGCGCGGCGATCCTCGGGCGACGTCGGCAGGAACAGCGCCGCCAGGACGTCGTCGAGGCGATCGGCCCAGCTCGCCAGCGGCTGCGGGGCAGCGAGCCGGTCGAGGCGTTCGAACAGCGCCGTGACGAAGCCGACGAAGCGGCCGAGCACGTCGTCCCGCCCGCTGGTGGCGTCGGCGACCGGGCTGAGGCCGAGCGCGAGCGCGTCGCTGGCGCCGGTCATCACGCCGAGCAGCAGGCGGTCGAGGCCGCGCCGCCACGTGCCGTCTTCGAACGCCGGGATGCCAAGGCGCGTCTGCCGCCGCGCGCCGTCGACGCCCCAGCGGACGTCGGCGCGATCGCAGCGGGCGCGCAGGCCCGGCAGGTCGGCGACGCCGAGCTCGAAGCGCTGGCGCACGGCGTCCTGTTCGAGCACGCGGAAGACGTCGTTGGCTTCGGCGCGGCCGCGCGCTAGGTCGAGCACGGCGAACAGCGCGCTGCACAGCGGCTGGTCGGCGATCGGGCTGCGGTCGGCGATGCGGAACGGCAGGTGGCGACGCACCGGCCCGAACACGGCCTCGGCGAGCGCTGCGTACTGTTCGATGTCGGGCACCAGCACGAAGACCTCGTGCGGCGACAGTTCCTTGTCGCGCGCCAAGGCGGCGAGGATCTGGTCGCGCACGATCTCCAGCTCGCGCTGCGGCGAGTGCGCCACGTGCACGCGCAGCGAGTCGTCGTCCGCGCCGAGCGCCACACGGTCGCCGGCTTCGGGCGCCAGGTCGGCGATGCGTGCCTGCACGGTCGCGAGCGCGCTGCGCCGGTGCGGCGGGGCCTGGTTGCGCCGCAGGACGTCGCCGACCTGGAGTCGCCGGATCTCGGCGAGGCCAGCGCCTTCGAGCTCGGCGACCATGCGCGCGAACTCGCGCGCTTGCTGGCCGAAGCGATCGAGCCACGCATTGCTGCTGTCGCCTTCGCGCAGGTCGGCTGGCTGCGGCACGTAGAGGTGCACGGTCGTGTGCTCCGCGAGGGCGAGCAGCAAGCGCAAGAACGCCGGCGGCAGCGAGCCGGCGCCGA
>JBEITC010000004.1:0-32526 GCA_040375075.1 Planctomycetota bacterium
ACTTCAGGTCGCCGTTACTTCAGGCCGTAGCGCTCGAGCTTCTTGTAGAGGTTGCTGCGCATCAGGTCGATGCGCTCGGCGGTGCGCTTGATGTTGCCGCCGAACTCGAGCAGCTTGCGGCGCAGGAACTCCTTCTCCGTCGCGGCGCGGAAGTCCTCGATGCGCTCGAAGGCGAACCAGTCCGTGCCGCCGGCATCGCGCGCCGGCGCTGGCGCCAGCGCCGTCTGCAGTTCAGCGCGGCCGACCTCTTCGCCGTCGGCGAGCACGGCGGCCGCTTCGACGACGTTGCGCAACTGGCGGACGTTGCCGGGCCACGGTTGCGCCTGCAGCCATGCGAGGGCGTCGGCCTGCAGGCGCCGCGGCGGCAGGCCGTGGCGCGTGCGCGCGCCGGCGAGGAAGTGCAGCGCCAGCGGCGCGATGTCGTCGCGGCGGTCGCGCAGCGGCGGCACGTGCACGCGCACGCCGTGCAGCCGGTAGTAGAGGTCTTCGCGGAACTGCTTCGCCGCGACCATCGCGGGCAGGTCCTGGTTGGTCGCGGCGACGATGCGCACGTCGACAGCGGTCTCCTTGCTGGCGCCCAGGCGCTGCACGCGCCGCTCCTGCAGCACGCGCAGCAGCTTCGCCTGCATCGGCAGCGGCATGTCGCCGACCTCGTCGAGGAACAGCGTGCCGCCGTGCGCCTGCTCGAACGCGCCGGCGTGCGCGGCGAGCGCGCCGGTGAAGGCGCCGCGCTCGTGGCCGAACAGTTCGCTCTCGACGAGGTCCGGCGGGATGGCGGCGCAGTTGCGCGCGACGAACGGGCCGTTGCCGCGGCGGCTCTGCACGTGCAGCTGCCTCGCCGCCAGTTCCTTGCCGACGCCGTTCTCGCCGGTGACGAGCGCAGCGACGTCGGTGGGGGCGATCTTGGCGATCGTCGCGCGCGCCTGCTGCATGGCGGCGCTGTCGCCGAGCAGCGCGTGGTCGCGCGCCAACGCCTGCCGCAGGGCGGCGTTCTCGCGGGCGAGGCGGCTGGCGGCGAGCGCGTTCTGCAGCGACAGCACGAGCCGGTCCTTGCCGAACGGCTTCTGCAGGAAGTCGTAGGCGCCGCGGCGGACGGCCAGCACGGCGGTCTCGAGGTCGCCATGGCCGCTGATCATCACGACCGGCAACTCCGGTCGGGCTTCCTTGGCCTTGGCGAGCACCTCGAGGCCGTCCATCCCGGGCAGCTTGACGTCGAGCACCAGCAGGTCGACGCCTGGGTCGAGGGCCATCTGCAGCCCGGTCGGGCCGTCCGGGGCTTCGCGGGCGAGGTAGCCGTCGAAGGTGAGCTGGAAGGCGAGTTCCTCGCGGACGGCGCGATGGTCGTCGACGATCAGGATGACGGCGGGGGCGTTCGGCATGCGGGCGCGGCGGCAGGGAGAGTCGTCCGGCGGGCCAGCGGGGCGGCTCGTCCGGCGGGGCGAATGCTTGACCCTCGGGCGTCCGAACATAGCATTCGCCGGCCCTTTCCGGCCTTGCCCGGATGGAGGGCGGCGGTGCACACCCGTCCAGTGCACGCCGCGCTTGCAGCTTCGCGCCGCCCTCCCTGAGACCCCATCTGCACCCGACCCTCTAAGGAGTCCCGTTTCATGGCTCGCTCCCTCTCCCAGTCCCTGCTCGCGGTGGCCGTTGCCGCGGTCGTCGGTGGCGCCGCGCTGGCGCAGGATACGCCGCTGCAGGAGGCCGCCACGCTGCTCCGCCTGAACAAGAAGGAGGACGCCACCGCGAAGCTGCGCGAGATCCTCGCCAGCGATCCGTCGAACGCGGACGCGATGCAGATGTATCGCTCGATCTCGCAGGACGAATGGTTCCTGCTGATGACGCAGAAGGACGCCGACGGCAACCCGAGCGAGATCCAGAAGATCGCCATCGCGATCCTCGATCGCGCCAAGGCCGAGAAGAAGGTCCGCTCGCGCGACGCCGCCACGATCGACGGCCTCGTCGCCACGGCCACGGCCAAGGACAGCGACTACGGCGCCCGTCAGATGGCCGTCAACTCGATGATCGCGGAGCACGGTGAGTTCGCCGTGCCGGCGCTGGTCGCCAAGCTCGGCAACAACGACGACGCCGATGGCCAGATCCAGGCGGTCGCGGCGCTGACGCAGCTGCGTTCGCACGCCGTGCTGCCGCTGCTGGCGGCGCTGAGCAGCAGCAACCAGGAGGTCGTGCAGAACGCCGCCGCCGCGCTGAAGATGATCGGCGACGACCGCGCCACGCCGGCCATGCTGCACCTCGTCAACGACGAGCGCGCCAGCGTCCGCAACATCGCCACCAAGTTCGTCGCCCAGAAGGGCGCGAGCGGCTCGGCCGTCGACGCGTACCTCGCGCACGCCGCCACGTACCTCAAGGGCAACGTCGCCGCGGGTGCGTGGAGCGACGTCGTCTGGTCGCTGACCGACGAGAAGCTCGTCGCCGCCGACGTCCCGGCGATGCTGTACCCGGCCGAGCTGGCGAAGGGCTGCGCCATGGCCGCCCTGCGCATCGCGCCGTCGAACGCCGACGCGCGCAGCATGTTCGTGCAGGCCTGCCTCGCGCAGGCCAACCTCATCGACCTCGGCATCGCCGGTGGCGACGAGGCGATGAAGGCGCTCGAGGCGACCTCGGCCGACCTCAAGGCGGTCGCGCTCGCCTCGGGTCGCGAAGCCGTCCGCACCGCGCTCGAAGCCGGCGCCAAGGCCAACCTCGCGCCGGTGGCGATGGGCGCGATCGGCGCGCTCGCCACGGCCGAGAGCGCCGACTCCGCCAACAGCTCGACCCTGGTGCAGGCGCTGGGCAGCGGCGACAAGCGCGTCCGCTACGCGGCCGCCGAGGCCCTGGTCAAGGCGACGTCGGGCGTCAACGTCCCGTCCGCCGGCATGGTCGTCGAGGTGCTGGCCGCCGCCGTCGCCGAGCAGGCCGTCCACACGGTGCACGTCGTGGCGCCGCTGGCCGACGCCAACACGGCGGTCACGGAGCTGGGCGCCAAGCGCGGCTTCGCGGTCGCGCACAGCGGCGACGCCTTGTCGGGCATGGCCGCGCTGCTGACCAACCCGAACGTCGACTTCCTCGTCGTCAGCGACATCCTGCCGGATCGCCTCCCGCAGGACGTCATCGGCAACGTCAAGAAGGACCCGCGCATGGCGAACACCAAGATCGCCATCCTGTGCAAGGACGAGGAGGCCGCCAAGGCCAAGCTCGGCGACGGCTACACCTTCATCAAGGCGCCGCTGACCGGCGAGGCGCTCGGCGCTGCCGTCGTCGCCGCCCTCGAGGGCTCGAACGATCCGGCGAAGGCGCGCGCCGAGGCCTACGCGGCTTCGGCCAGCGGTAGCCTGGCGGCGATGGCCGCGGGCCGCTGCGACATCGGCGGCGCTGCGGCGACGCTCGCCGGCCAGCTCGACCGCGCGGACGCGGTCTCGGTCCCGGCGGCGAAGGCCCTCGGTCACGGCGGTGGCGCACCGGCTCTCGCGGCCCTGACGGCCGCCCTGGCCGGCGGCGGCAGCGTCGACCTCAAGCGCGCTTCGGCGACGGCGATCGGCAACATCCTGGCGCGCGGCGCCAAGTCGGAGGAGGCCGTCGCGGCCCTGCGCGCGGCGATGGATGTCGCGACCGACGCCGGCCTGCGCATCGATCTCGGCGCGGCGCTCGGCAAGGCCGGCCTCTCGCCGGAAGCCACGCTGGAGGCGCTGCAGAAGTACACGCGCGTCGCCTCGGCGCCGAAGTCGGAAGGCTGAGCCTTCCGACCGCCGCTGCCCAGCGGCGCAGGTGAGGCCACGACCGGCCACGGCAGCGTTCGCGCAGCCGTGGCCGGTCGCGTTTCCGGCGCCCTCCGTCGCAGCGTTCGCACCGGCGTTGGCCAAGTTGGCCGTCTCGATTCGGGGCGAAGGCAGTCCTTGACGCTGGACCGCGCGGGCATCGCTCGCTACTCTCTCTCGCCCCGCTGCGCGCCGATGTAGCTCAGCTGGTAGAGCAATGCTTTCGTAAAGCATAGGTCGCGGGTTCGAGTCCCACCATCGGCTCCACAACCGACGCCCGCCGTGTCCTGCACGGCGGGCGTCGTCGTTTCCGGGGCGCGCGACGGCTGTCCGCCCGGCGCCGACTGGCGCGATCGGGCGCGCGCCGCGGTCCGCAGGCGACCGCGGTGGCGGGGCACGGCAACGACTGCTGCGCTACCGCGAGCGGAGCATGGAGCCTGCGCCGCGCCGCCGTATGGTTGGCGCGGCGATGCGGCGGGCGCCGCGCGCCGATTTCGTGGCCGTGAGAAGCAGTGAGCACAGGAAGCCAGACATGAAGCACGCGTGGGCAATGGGGGTTCTCGGGTTGGTGTTGGCGTCGTGCACGACGCCGCCGCCGAAGCCGTGGCTGCGCTTCGAGCCGAACGGAGCGCACGATTGGACGATGGGTCCGACGGGCGTCTGGGTGACGCGCATGCACGGCGCCGACTTCGCGCTCGACCTGCAGCGCGAGCAGACGCGCATCCAGGTGACCGTCGAGAACCGATCCGCCGAACCGCTGGTCATCCGCATGGGCCCGGAAGGCTCGATGACGATGAACGCGATCGGCGAAGTGCTGCTGCGGCCGCTCGAGGCCGCGCCCGGCCAGGGCGGCCCCGACATGGAGCCGTACGTCAACTTCAAGCGCATCACCGTCGAGGCGAACTGGCGCGGCACGTTCTACGTCGACTCGCCGCTCGGTCGCGACATCGGCCTCGGCACGTACCTCGTGTTCACCGTCGAGGCGCACGACAAGAAGGGCGACGTCGAGCGCCGCAAGATGCCGTTGCTGGCGACCAACGTCGCCGCGCAGGCGCGCGCCGGCGGCTGATGGCCCACGCCGCGGCGATCGCGTTCGCGGCGAGCGCGCCGGCCGGCTCGTGGAACGCGCTGTTGTTCGCGTTCACGCTGGTCGGCGAGTTGCTGGCAGTTCTGTTCGTCTACCGCGTGCTCGTGCGCGGCGGCTCGCCGGCGTCCACGCTGCTGTGGGTCGTGGTGATCCTGGCGGTGCCGTGGCTCGGCCTGCTGCTGTACTACCTGTTCCCGCGCCAGCTGCAGATCCGCCGGCTCCGGCGCGTGCGCGTCCGTGGCGCGCGCTTGCGCGAAGTCCGCGGCCACGGCGATCGCGCGCGTCGCGCCGCGCGCGGCGGCGGCCTCGCGGCGCTGCTCGCCGGCGACGATGGCGGCGGGCTGGTCGACGGCAATCAGCTGGCGTGGCTGCCCGACGGCGAGCAGTTCTTCGCCGCTGCGGCGTCGGCGATCGAAGGCGCCCGTCGCCACGTCCACCTCGTCGTCTACATCTTCCGCCCCGACGCGACCGGCCTGCGCTTCCTGGCGCTCCTGGAGCGGGCGGCGCGTCGCGGCGCGCAGGTCCGGCTGCTCTACGACTCGTTCGGCAGCTTCGGCCTGACGGCGGCGCACCTCGCGCCGCTGCGGGCGGCCGGTGGCCGTGCGGAGGCCTTCCTGCCGGTGCTGTGGAAGCGTCGGCCGTTCACCCTCAATCTGCGCAATCACCGCAAGCTGCTCGTCGTCGATGGGGACGTCGGCTTCCTCGGCGGCCGCAACATCGCCGACGAGTACGCCACCGACCGGTTCGGCGCGCAGCGGCGCTGGCACGACGCGATGGTCTCGGTGCGCGGACCGGCGGTCGATCGGCTGCAGGACGTCTTCGTCGAGGACTGGTGCACGGCGACGGACGAGGTGCTCGCCGACGTGTTCGCCGCGCCGCAGCCGGTGGGCGATCGCAAGCTCGGCGTCGTCTGCTCGGGGCCGGATCGCGAACTCTCCGACCTCTGGCTGGCGGTCGTGCAGGCCGTCGGCGAGGCGAAGGAATCGGTCGAACTGAGTTCGCCGTACCTGCTGCCGCCGCCGGAGCTGTTGTTCGCGCTGCAGCTCGCCGCGCGCCGTGGCGTGCACGTGCGCGTGCACACCAACGGCGCCAAGACCGAAGCCTGGATCCTGCACCATGCCCAGCGCAGCCAGTACCGGCGCTTCCTCGCCGCCGGCATCGAGATCCATGAATCGACCGAGGACTACAACCACGCCAAGGCGCTGGTCGTCGATGGCCGCATCGTGGTGGTGGGCAGCGCCAACATGGACCTGCGCAGCGCCAACCTCAACTTCGAGATCGCCGTGGTCGCTGTCGACGCGCCGGAGCTGGCGCGCGACGTGCTGGCGACGATCGAAGCGCGGCGTGCGGCCGATGGCCGGCGCATCACCGAGCGCGACCTGCCGACGCGCGCGCTGCCGCGGCTGGTCGACGCCGCCTGCGGCCTGATGTCGCCGGTGCTGTGAGCCCGCCGGCGTCCGCGCCGCAGGGCGTCGGGCTTCAGCCGCGGACCACTTCCCAGATGTCGGCGCCGAGGAAGTCCCAAGGCAGCCGGCCTTCGTCGCACTCCTTCGGGTCGACGGCGAACTGCACGTCGACGAGGTAGATGATGCGCCCGCGCGACGGCGCGAGGTTGCGCGTGCCGTGCGCCACGCCCGGCGGGATGCGCACGAGGCGGTCCTTGCCGTCGCCCAGCACGAAGCGCATCGTCGCGCCGGCGGTCGGCGAGCCCTGGCGGCAATCGTGCAGCACCAGCAGCAGCTTGTCGCACGGCGGCACGTACCACACGTCGGTCTGACGGTGGTGCATGTGGTAGGCCTTGATCGCGCCCGGCTCGATCTCCGAGTAGTTGACCTGCTTCACCTCGAAGCCGGCCAGCTGGCCATGCATGCCGGCGACGAGGCGGCCGAGCTCGGTGATCGCGCCGCCATCGTCGTTGAAACGCTTGAGTTCGACGATCTGCACGCCGTCGATCGGCGTGCGCGGCGCGTAGTCCTGGACCGAGAAGGCGGCCTTGGCTTGCTCGGTGATGCGAACCTTGGCGGCTGGGTGCTTGTCGGCGCTCACGGGCTCTTCTCTCGGCGTCGTCGGGGTGGTGTGGGGCAGGGTGGCGGGCGATGTGCGCGCGCGCGCGGCCAGCGCCGCGGCTAAGGGCCGCGCGCCGGTCCGCGGCGGCTCACTTGCCGTTGCCGGGGGCGGCCGGCAGGCGCCAAGGCTTCTCGGCGCTGGGGGCGTCGCGGTCCAGCGTGATGTGCAACTGCACGTCGGCGAACTTCTTGCCGTTGCCCTGCGCCAGCGGCGCGCCGAAGCGCACCTTGGCGACGGTCTTGCCCTTGTCGTTGGCCTCGAGCGTCAGGCTCTGGATCCCGGCCGGCGCGGCGGCGGGCTTGGCGTTGGGCGCCGGCCACGCGGCCACGATCTTGCCTTCGTTGCCGTGCAGCAGGAACACGTCGTCGTCGACCGGCACCTGGCAGCCGTCGATGCGCAGGAACTTCAGGTTGCCGTCGGCGGCGTCCTTGCTCAGCAGTTCCTCGTCGGTGATGCCGAAGCGGCTGACGACGTCGCGCCACGGCTTCTTCTTGTCCTGCTTCTTGTCGTCCTTCTTCTCTTCCTCGCCCTCGGGCTTGTCGGCGGGCTTGCTCTTCTGCGCGGCGACGAGCTCCTTGTGGCCGACCTTGACGGCCTCGACGAGCTCGCGCGGCGCGCCGGCCTTGCGGTAGAGCACCGAGTACAGGCCGGCGGGCGCCGCCGGGCTGGTCATCGGCGCGGTCGTCATCAGTGCGCCGAGCAGCACCGGCGTCGCCTGGCTCTGGTCGAGCAGCTTGCCGAGCTCGGGGTTCTTGTCCTTGGACAGGAAGTTGACCGGCGCGAACGTGACCGTCGCGTAGCTGGTCGGGAAGCCGCTGGCGTCGAGCTCGTAGCGCTCGGCGCCGACCTGCGCCGTCAGGTCGATCTGCTGGTCGATGGCGAAGGGGTTCTTGTTGAACGTGCCGCGCAGCGCCGAGTACAGCGCGTCGTAGCCCGGCTTCATGCTCTTGGCGAGGCGGAAGCCGACGCTCTCCAGCACGTCGATCGTCTGCAGCGGCGCGCGCGCGTCGATCAGCAGTTGGATGGGTTCGCTGCTCGACAGGAAGCTGCCGCCCTTGGCGAGCACGGTCTCGTCCTTCCACGCCGGCGGCGACTTCAGCGCCTCGCCGGCCTTGTCCTTCATCAGGTTCTTCCACTCGGCGTCGAACACGTCGCGGCCGCTGATCGGCCGGAAGCCCTGCTCGCCGAGCAGTTGCCAGACCTGGCCGAACATGTCCATGTGGCCGAAGGCGCCCGCGGCCGTCGCGACCGTGCCGACCGGCTTGTTCGCCTTGTCGGCCGTCGACAGCAGGCGCAGGTCCTTCAGCATCTGCTCGGTGAAGCGGTCCGTCGCCGGATCCTCGGCCTTGGCCATCGGCCACGCCGCCTTGCCGTCACCGCGCGCGGCGCGCGTCCACTCGGCCTCGGTCGGCAAGCGCATGCCGAGCCAGCCGGCGAAGTCGTTGGCGGCGCGCCAGCTGACGAAGGTCACCGGCAGGTCGCCGATCGAGTTGCCCTTGCTGTCGGAGACCTTGTACGGCAGGTCGCCGCCGTAGCGGTCCCAGAAGTTCAGCGGGCCTTCCTTGTCCTTCGGGAACTCCTTGTTGATCTGCTCGAGCTTGGTGTTGTAGTCGTCGCTGCGGCCATAGCGCCACCAGTGGAACGGCGCGTGGTACTTGCCGTCCTTGCGGCGCGCGGTGACGAACGCCTCGTACTGGGCGTTGGTGACCGGGAACTTGCCGAGCAAGAACGCCGGCACCTCGACCTTCTTGCGGCCGAGGATCGACGCCGAGCGGCGCATCGCGGCGTTGAGCACCGCCGGCGCTACCTTCAGCGCGTTCTCCGGCTTCGCCGGCATGGCCACCTGGCTGGCGGCCTGCACGAACGTGGCGGCGTCGAGACCCATCTCGACGACGCCGCCAGGGACCGGCAGCAGGAACGACGGCAAGCCGTCGGTGTCCTGGCCGTCGATCTTGGCGTTGTTCGCCGACGCGGGCGCGGCGGCCGCGGCCGACTTGTTGGCCGTGGCGCCTTGGGCCACGGCGGATGCGATCAGGGTCAGGGAGACGAGCGCGGGCGCTCGCAGCGAAGAGGGGTTCATCGTGCGCAGGGAGCGGAATCGTCGCCGGTCGCCGCGGAGCGTCGGCAGCCGGTGCAGAGGGGGAGCGGATCGTAGCCCGCGCTCCGCCTGCCTCAACGATTGTGGCATCCGCGTCGCGGCTGCCAACCCCCTGGCGCGCGACGGTTTGTCGCCGACTAGAAGAGCAGGCCCTGATTCGGGGCGAAGAACCGGCTGCCCATCTTCTCGAGCCCATCGGCGACCAGGTGGGCGACGTCGGGGTCGAAGTGCTTGCCGGCCTGCTCGCGGAACAGCGCGACGATCTTCTCGACCGGCCAGGCCGGCTTGTAGCTGCGCTCTTCCGCCAAGGCGTCGTAGACCTCGGCCAGGATCAGGATGCGCCCTGGCAAGGCGACTTCCTCGCCGCGCAGGCCGTTGGGGTAGCCCTTGCCGTCCCAGCGCTCGTGGTGCTGGTAGACCCAGGTGCGCACGTCTTCGTGGCCGTCCAGGCCGGCCAGCACTTCGTAGCCCATCGCCGGGTGGCGCTTGATGACGTCGAACTCGTCGGCGGTCAGGGCGCCGGGCTTCTGCAGGATCTGGTCGGGGATGCCGATCTTGCCGATGTCGTGCAGCAGGGCGGCGAGGCGCAGCGAGCCGCGGTCCTCTTCCGCCACGCCGCAGCGGCGAGCCAGCACGTCGGTGTAGCCGATGACGCGCGCCGCGTGGCCGCTGGTGGTGGGGTCCTTGATCTCGATCGTGCGCGGCAGCACGGTCGTGAGCACGGAGTTGACCGACTCCAGCTCGGCGTTGCGGCGGGCGAGTTCGGTGTCGTGGATCACGCGGCGGCACGTCGCCAGCAGCGTCTGCGGGTCGACGGGCTTCACCACCATGTCGGCGACGTTCTTGCGCAGCGCGTCCTGCGCGGCGTCGAAGGTCGGGCGCCCGGTGAGCACGACGACCGGCGTGTGCGGCCGGCGTTCCCGCGCGACTTCGGCGATCTGCACCCCGAGGTCGCTGGCACCGAGGTAGAGGTCGGTCAGGACGAGCTGGAAGCGCTCGCGCCGCATCGTCGCGGCGGCTTGCGCCAGCGAGGTGGCGCAGGTCACCCGGTAGCCGGCCGATTCGAGGATGCGGCGCAGGGCGAGCAGCACGTCGGCTTCGTCGTCGACGAGCAGGACACGCTGGCCCGTGAGCGCCTGGGGTGGCAGCTGTGGCAGCGCCGTCGGGGCGCGTTCAGGAACGGTTTGCAGGCCGTCGGTTGAGGTCATTGCATCTGCCGCGGCGCGTGCCGCAGCCTCCCAAGCCCACCTCCCGCAGACGGGAGGCGTATCGCACGGCAGGAAGGTGCCTGCCGATGGGTTGACCTGCAACTTCCTTCCGTGGAAATGTGGAGAACGTTCCAGAGTGCGTGCGGCTGCCGCCGCCTGCGAGCTCGGTGCGGCGCGTGGCGTCAGACTGTCCCCGACTATTCCGCCGCGTCGCGCCGCCGGCTAAGCAGGGCGCATGCTGCCGACCTTCTCGCGCGTGGCGACCGCGGCCGAACTCGGCCAGCGCGTCGACGCGTTCCTCGCTGCCCAGCCTGAGGTGGGCTCGCGAACGGCGGCGCGCCGGCTGCTCGACGAAGGGCTGGTCACCGTCTCGGGCATGCGCGCCAAGCCGGCGACGACCCTCGTCGTCGGCGACGAGGTGGTGTTCCGCGTGCTGGTCGACGCCCTGCGCGATGCGCTGGCGCCCGACCTGCCGTTGCCCGAAGTGCGCATCCTGTTCGACGACGCGGCGGTGTGCGTCATCGACAAGCCCGCCGGCCTCGCGGCGCATCCGCCCGAGGATCCGTCGGTCGTGGCGCACACCGTGGCGAGCTGGGCGCGCGCCCGCTTTGGCGACCTGCCGAGCCCGCCCGACGTCGATCGGCCCGGCATCGTGCACCGCCTCGACCGCGACACCACCGGCGTCATGGTCGTCGCCAAGACCGACGTCGCAATGGAAGCGCTGCGCCAGCAGTGGAAGGACCGCCTCGTCGAGAAGGAGTACCGCTGCGTCGTCTACGGCGAGCCGCGCTTCCAGAGCGACTGGATCGAGCGCGCGATCGCGGCCGACCCGCGCCATCACGACCGCATGACCACGGTCGACGAGGGCGGTCGTGAGTCGTCGACGTTCTACGAGGTGATCGAGCGCTTGGGCGGCTTCGCGCACGTGCGCTGCCAGCCGAAGACCGGCCGCACGCACCAGATCCGCGTGCACATGACCGCGATCGGCCACTCGCTCGTCGGCGACAAGGTCTACCGCTCGACCAAGCGTCAGCACGATCGGCTGCCGCCGGGCGCGCCGCCGATGCCGCGGCAGGCGCTGCACGCGAAGTCGCTCGCGTTCACGCATCCGGTGACGCAGGAGCGGCTGCGCCTCGAGGCGCCGCTGCCCGACGACATGCAGCGCCTGCTCGCCTGGTTGCGCGCGCAGGCCGGCGCCGGCCGCTGACGCGTGCGCGGCGGCGCGTGCCGTCGTACCGTCGCGTCATGCAGAGCCGGTGGAACGACGACGACGCTCGGGCCTTCCGCGACCGCTACCGCGCGCACGGCGAGGCCGTGGCGCTGCGCGTCTACACCTCGCAGTTGCTCGGCGCCGACCCTGCACTGGTGCTGCACGGCGGCGGCAACACCTCGGTCAAGACGACGGCGCAGGACCTGCTGGGGCGCGCGATCGACGTGCTGTGCGTGAAGGGCAGCGGCAGCGACCTCGCGGTCGTCGAGCCCGCCGGCCTGCCGGCGGTCCGTCTGCAGCCGTTGCGCGAGCTGCGCGCGCTGTCCGCGCTCGCCGATCAGGCGATGGTCGACGCCGTGCGCGGCGCGCTGCTCGACAGCAAGGCGCCGAACCCGTCGGTCGAGACGCTGCTGCACGCCTTCTTGCCGCACGCGTACGTCGACCACACGCACGCCGACGCGATCCTGGCGCTGACCGACCAGCCCGATGGCGAGGCGTTGGTCCGCGCCTGCTTCGGCGACGACGTCGTGTCGCTGCCGTGGATCATGCCGGGCTTCCCGCTGGCGAAGGCGGTCGCCGACGCGTTCGAACGCGCGCCCGGCTGCGAGGGCGTCGTGCTGCGCCAGCACGGGTTGTTCACCTTCGGCGCCACGGCACGTGAGAGCTACGAGCGCACGATCGCGCTCGTCGATCGCGCCGAGCGCTTCCTGCGCCAGCGCGTCGGCGACGTGCCGGCGATGCTGCGCGGCGCGCCGGCGCCGTTGCCGGGAAGCGAGCGCGCGGCGTTCCTCGCCGCGTGCCTGCCAGCGCTGCGCGGCGCGCTGGCGACGCCGACCTCCGGGCCATGCGGTCCCGGTTGGCGGCGCGTCGTCGCCGAGGCGCGCATCGACGACGTCGTGGCGAGCTTCGCGGCGCATCCCGAGGCGCGCGCGCTGTGCGCGACCAACCCGGTGACGCCGGATCACGTGCTGCGCACCAAGGGTCCGAGCCTGTTCCTGACGCGGTCGCAGGCGGGCGACGCCGACGCCGTGCGCGCCGAGGTCGCTGCGTACGTCGCGCGCTACCGCGCCTACCATGCCGCGCACGCCGTCCGCTTCGCCAAGGAGCCGCTGCTGCCGACGCCGGTCGTCGCGGTGATCGAAGGCGTCGGCCTCGTCGCGTGCCAGGAGACGCGCAAGGCTGCGCGCATCGCCGCCGACGTCGCCGCGCGCAGCGTCGTCGTCAAGGCGACGGCGCACGCGCTCGGTCGCTACCAGCCGCTCGGCGACGCCGAACTGGCGGAGATGGAGTACTGGCCGCTCGAACTGGCGAAGCTCGGCGCGCAGCAGGCGCCGGCGCTGCAGGGGCAGGTGGCGCTGGTCACCGGCGCCGCCGGCGCGATCGGCGTCGGCATCGTCGAGGCGTTGCTCGCCGCCGGCGCGTGCGTGTTCGCGACCGATCGGGACGGCGACCGTCTGGACAAGGCGCTCGCGCGCTTCGCCGCGCAGAAGGGCCAGCTCGCGACCGCGACCGCCGACGTGACCGATCCGGCAGCGGTCGACGGCCTGTTCGCCGCCTGCTGCCGCGCCTTCGGCGGCGTCGACGTGGTGGTGCCCAACGCCGGCATCGCGCACGTCAGCACGCTCGCCGACATGGACCCCGCGCGCTTTGGCAAGGTGCTGGAGGTGAACACGACCGGCACGATGCTCGTGCTCAAGGCGGCAGCGCGCGTGTTCATGGCCCAGCGCACCGGCGGCAGCGTGGTCGTGCAGGCGAGCAAGAACGCGTTCGCGCCGGGCGCTGGCTTCGGCGCCTACTCGGCCAGCAAGGCGGCGGCGCTGCAGCTCGCGCGCATCGCCGCGTTGGAGTTCGCGCCGCTCGGCGTCACCGTCAACGCGGTCAACGCCGACGCCGTGTTCGGCGACGACGACGCGCCAAGCCAGTTGTGGCAGGAGGTCGGGCCCGACCGCATGCGCGCGCGCGGCCTCGACGCGGCGGGGCTCAAGGCCTTCTACCGCGATCGTTCGCTGTTGAAGGCGACCGTGCTGCCGCGGCACGTCGGCGAAGCCGTGGTGTTCTTCGCGAGCGCGAAGACGCCGACGACGGGCGCGGTGCTGCCGGTCGACGGCGGGTTGCCGGAGGCGTTTCCGCGGTAGCGGTGGTGGTGGGGCCCGAGCGTGCGGCCCTGCTTCGCGTCATTCCGCAGCGCGCACACCAGCGCGTTGCAACCCTTGCATGCCGACTGCAAAGCGGTCGCTGGCCCGCGTGCGCCGGCTCCAGCGCTGGCGCGCCTCCGCGCTGCACGCACTCGGCTTGCCCGTCTCCGCAGCTGCGTCGCCACGCCAGCGGCCCAAGCCAGCGCATTCCCGCCCCGTGCTGCTACTGCACCCGCAGCACCGGGTAGTGCGCGCCGGTCGTCGCTTCCAGGAAGTTCCACGTCGACAGCGAGTCCTCGCTCTCCGGCTCGAGCAGCGTGGCCGCGACGCGCGCGAACCGCTGGCGCGCGTCGATCCACAGCGTGCCCTTCGGCAGGGACTGCTTGGCCGGCGCTTCCCAGGCGCCGCCGAGCACCAGTTCCTGGTGGCCCTGGTACGGCCGCTTCGGCTTCTTCTTCTGCGCCACGGCGAAGCGCTCGCACGTGGCCTGCGTTTCCTCCTCGAGCACGGTGAACGCGACGCCGTGCCACCGCAGCCGCTCGATCACCTCCGCCGGCGGCGCGGGCAGGGCCCAGGCCCGCGGCAGGTCCCGCTGCTGCCGGGCGACGAACGCGCGCACGACCGGCATCTCCTCCGCCACGCCATCGCCCTTGCGCACGTGCCGCATCGGCTTGCCGGCCGTCGCTTCGATGGTGTCGACGGCGCCGACCAGCACCGGCAGTCGCTCCGGCGGCGCGAAGGTCGTGTCGAAGCCGAACCCGGTCGGCTCGCCGGCGACGAGTCGCGCGTCCGCCGCGGCGCCGGCGGCCAGCGCCTCGTCCTGGCGCGAAGCGAGTCCTCGCAGCACGCAGAGCACGAACGCGCGCGTCGCGGCGATGCGGCCGGCGAAGTCGAGGTTGCTGTACGCCTCGCTGAGGATGGCCACGCGGTTGCGGAGCGCGAAGCCGTTGACGCAGTAGCGGGCGCGGTGGTCGTAGGTCCACCAACCGCGGACCTGCGGATCCGACGCGGGCGCGCCGCTGCCGTCCCAGTCGCGCGTCTCGAAGTTGCCGTAGTCGAAGGTGGCGAAGCCGTGCGCCTCGCGCATCGCGGCCTGCGCGTCGTCGAGCAGCGCACGGGTCAGCCGCGCGATCCCGGGGTCGACGTTGGGCGAGAGCGACGGCGCGTAGGTGAGGTGGTAGCCGTGGTAGCTGCCGTTCGTCGTGTGCAGGTCGACGAACAGGTGCGGGTCGAAGCCCGCCATCGTCGCCAGCAGCGCGCGCGTCTCCGGCGCGTCGGCCTTGACGAAGTCGCGGTTGAGGTCGAGGCCCTGCGCGTTGGGCCTTTGGCCGGTCGCGTCGGGGCCGTTCTGGCCCGCGCGGTTGCCGACCTTGACGGCCTCGTTGCCGTCGACGTTGTAGACCGGCAACAGCCAGACCTCGACGCGCTGCAGGAGGTCGTCGTGCGCGCCGAGCGCGAACTCGCGCGCCAGCAGCTGCAGGGCTTCCTTGCCCTCGACTTCGCCGGCGTGGATGTTGCCGATGACCAACGCGCGCAGCGGCTTCGGCGCGCGATCGCGCCGGACCTTGACCAAGCGCAGCGGTCGGCCTTCGTGGCTGCTGCCGGCGTCGACGAGCTCCAGCCGGTCGCCGTGCGACAGGCGTCGGCAGGCTGCGAGGAAGGACTCGACGTCGGCGAAGCGCGACGTCTCGGCGTGGTCGGTGCGCTCCGGCGTGGTGTTCGGCGCCGCCGAGTTCGCATCGGCCTGCGCGGCGAGCGGGCGCGCGGCGGCGACCAGGGCGAGGAACGGGATGGCCAAGGCGGCGACGCAGCGCATGCGTTGGTCGTACCGGCGGCGGTCGCGCGCCGCCACTTGGTGCCGCGGGGGTCGCGGTCCTATCCTCTTCGCCCCTTGAACCCGACCCAGACCCCGGCCTCGACCCGGAGTTCCGACACGCCGGCGCCGCACGTCGTCATCCTCGGCGGCGGCTTCGCGGGCCTGACGGCCGCGCGCGCCCTGCGCAAGGAGCGCGTCCGTGTCACCATCGTCGATCGCCGCAACCACCACCTGTTCCAGCCGCTGCTGTACCAGGTCGCCACGGCGGCGCTGAATCCCGGCGACATCGCGTATCCGATCCGCGCCGTCGTCCGGCATCAGCACAACACGCGCACGATCCTGGCCCGCGTCGACGGCATCGACGCCGCCCGGCGTCGCGTGCTGCTCGACGAAGGCACGCTCGACTACGACTACCTCATCGTCGCCACCGGCGCGACGCACAGCTACTTCGGCAACGACGCGTGGGAGCGCTGGGCGCCCGGCCTCAAGACCGTCGAGGACGCGCTCGAGGTCCGTCGCCGCGTGCTGTCGGCGTTCGAGGCGGCGGAGCGTGCCGTCGATCCGGCGTCGTTGCCGGCGATGCTGACGTTCGTCGTCGTCGGCGCCGGCCCGACCGGCGTCGAACTCGCCGGCTCGCTGTCCGAGATCGGCCGCCTGACGGTCGCGCGCGACTTCCGCAACTTCGATCCGCGCAAGCTGCGCGTGCTGCTGGTCGAGGCGGCCGATCGCGTGTTGCCGCCGTTCTCGCCCAAGCTCTCGGCGAGCGCGCAGCGGCAACTCGAACGGCTCGGCGTCGAGGTGCGGACCGCGGCCCGCGTGACGCGCATCGACCAGGACGGCGTCTGGCTCGGCGACGAGCACGTCCCCGCGCGCACCGTGCTGTGGGCCGCTGGCGTCGCCGCGTCGCCGCTCGGCAAGTCGCTCGACGCGCCGCTCGATCGCGCCGGCCGCGTGCTGGTGCAGCCGGATCTGAGCGTGCCTGCCCATCCGGAGATCTTCGTCGTCGGCGACCTGATGCACGTCGATCAGGGCGGCAAGCCGGTCCCCGGCGTCGCGCCGGCGGCGATCCAGAGCGGTCGGTGTGCGGCGCGCAACGTCGCGGCGCTGGCGCGCGGCGAGGCGACGCGGCCGTTCCGCTACGTCGACAAGGGCTCGCTGGCGACGATCGGCCGCGCCAAGGGCGTCGGCACGGTGGCCGGCATCGCGTTCACCGGCTTCCTGGCGTGGTGGGTGTGGTGGCTCGTGCACATCGCCTACCTGATCGGCTTCCGCAACCGCATCGTCGTGATGCTGAGCTGGGCGTGGCAGTACTTCGCCTTCTCGCGCGGCGCGCGCTTGATCACCGGTCGCGCGTGGGAGCCGGCGAAGGCGGCGGCGACGGCGAAGGGCTGAGCGCTCGCGCTCCGCTCAGGCGCCGCGGCCGGAGGCCGGCTGGCCCGCGCCCGCTGCGCCCGGGGGCAGCGTCAGTTCGGCGCCGCGCAGCTTGCCGTCGCGGTCCTTGTCGGCCGCGCGCAGGATCTCGGCGGCCCACGGCGAAAGCCGCGGGTCGACGCGGCGCAGGACCTTGGCGAGTTCGTCGGCGTCGATCGCGCCATCGTGGTCGGCGTCGGCTTCGCCCCAGGGCGCTGGCATGCGCAGCGACGTCGTGCGGGGATCCTTCTTCGGGTCGACGATGGGGAAGCCGGCCAAGGCCGGTGCCAGTTCGTCGGCGCTGAGCTTGCCGTTGCGGTCGGCGTCGAGTTGCGCCAACGGGTTGGTCAGCAGCAACAGCGGCGGCAGGCCGGTCTCCCCGACGAAGCGGGCGAACTCGGCTTGGTCGACCTCGCCGTCGGAGTTGGCGTCGTAGAGACGCAGCAGCAGTTGCTGCGGCGTCGACGGCGCCGCTTCCGGTTGCGTCGGCGCATCCGGACGCAACGGTCGCACCCGGAACGGGGAGCCGCGTTGGAGCGTCTGTCGGAGCGCGCGGTCGAACTCGGGCCACGACACGAAGCCGTCGCGGTCGCGGTCGAACTCGGCGAAGCCGGCGACGTCGCGCGGGCCGTGCACGATCTCGATCGCGGCTCCGGCCTCGAAGACGTCCAGCCGGTCGTCGCCGTCGGCGTCGCAGCCGACGTAGAGGTTGCGGCTCTGCGTCTCGGTGGCCACGCCGCGCAGGACGCGCTCGACCGGCGGCCGCTTGGGCTGCTGTGGCTGCGCCTGGGCCGCGGCAGCGGCGGCCAGCAAGGTCAGCGTCAACAGGCGGAGCGTCATGCGGAAACGGCGGTGCGCCGGATCATCGGCGACGCCAGGGCGAAATCCTACCGCACAGCGCGTCGCGCCGCCGGCGGCCCCATGGCATCGGTCCCAGGCGACTCACTTGCCGGCGGGAGCAGGCGCGGCGAGCAGGCGGTCGCCGTACACCGGCATGCGCGCGAGCCACGCGATCGCCTGCGCCGGATCGCCGCTGCGGGCGTCGAGTTCGCTGCGCAACCGGCCGAGGATCGCCTGCTGCGTCTCGTTGAGGCCGGCTTCCTTCTGCCACGCTTCGACGGCCGTCTTCGCGCCGGCCAGGACGACGACGGGCTCGCCCGCCGGCGTCGGCGCCTTCCAGTCCGGGAAGTAGATTGCGCGCAGGTTGGCAGCCTGCTCGGTCTTGCCCTCGAGCTCGCGTTGGGCGACGTCGAAGGCGTGCATGCGGGCCATGCGCTCGGCGTCGTTGCGGTCCGCGGGCGTGCGCGGTCGGCTGCTGGCGGCGCGCTGGCGCTGCCGCTCGTTGGTGTTGGGGCCCGACTGGCTGCGCACCCAGTTGAGCGTCGCGGCGGTCGCGGGACGCAGGTCGGGCAGGCGCGCAGCGTCGGGACCCGTCGCCGGCGGCTCGCGCAGCAGCTCGGCGAGCGGCAGCGGCGTCAGCAGCGCCAGCGCCGCGCGCACCTGGGCCGGCGCTTCGGCGACCGGGCCTGGCTTGCCGACGGTGGCGCCCTGGCGCTGCAGCTTGGCGAGCCGCGCCACGGCGATCCAGCGCTCGATGCGGCCGCTGCGATCGGCGGCGATGGCCTCGTACTCGCCGATGGCGGCCTTGCCGTCGAGGTCCAGCGTTTCGCGCAGCCACGCCGCGTGCAGCCGCGTCGCGACGTCGCCGTTCGTCCCGGACTGGGCGAAGGCGGCGCCGGCGAACGCGGCGGCGGCGGCGAGCGCGCGGGCCGCGATCACGACGCCTCCACCAGCTGCGACTCGAAGCGGTAGCCGAGGCCGTGCACGGTGACGACGTGCACCGGGTTGTCGACGTCGCGTTCGAGCTTCTTGCGCAGCCGCGCGATGTGGTTGTCGACCGTGCGCGTCGTCGGCAGGTGCACGTAGCCCCAGACCTTGCGCAGCAGGTCCTGGCGGCTGACGACCTCGCCGCGCCGCTCGATCAGCATGCGCAGGATCTCGGCCTCGTAGCGCGACAGCTGGATCTCCTCGCCGTCGCGCTGGATCGTGAAGCGTCGCCAGTCGACGACGAGGTTGGGGAACTTCATCACGCCGCCGACCGTGGCCTTCTCGCCGACGCCGGCCTTGGCGCCGACCTGCGTGCGGCGCAGCACCGCGCGGATGCGCGCCAGCAGTTCGCTCAGCCCGAACGGCTTCGTCAGGTAGTCGTCGGCGCCGAGCTCGAGGCCTTGCACCTTGTCGCGGTCCTGGCCCTTGGCCGAGACGATGATGATCGGGATCTCGCGGCCGATCTCGCGCAGGTTGCGCAGCACCTCGAGGCCCGGCATGCCCGGCAGCATCAGGTCGAGGAGCACGAGCGAGGCCTCGCCCTCCTTGGCCTTGCGCAGGCCTTCGCGACCGTCGGCGGCCGTGATGACCTTGAAGCCCTCGGCCTCCAGGTTGTGCTGCAGGCCGGCGCGCAGGTCCGGTTCGTCCTCGATGACGAGAATGCAGGTCTCGGCGAGATTGGTCATGTTCAAGGGTCGTTCGCGGGCGCTTCGGCCGCCGTGGTCGCCGCGGGCGCGGCCAGCGGCAACGTCAGTCGCATCACCGTACCACCGCCGTCGCGCGGCGCGGCGACGACGTCGCCGCCGTGGGCGCGCGCGAAGTGGCGGACGAGGTTGAGGCCCAGGCCGGCGCCGCGCACCTCGGCGGCGTTGCTGCCCCGGTAGAAGCCGTCGAACACGCGCTCGCGATCCTCGGCGGGGATGCCGCGGCCGTGGTCGCGGACCTCGACGGTGGCCACGCCGTCGGCCTCGGCGAGGGCGAGGTCCACTTCGTGCTCGGTCTCGCCCTCGCGGCCGTACTTGGCGGCGTTCTCCAGCAGGTTGACGACCGCGCTCTCGAGCGCGTTGGCGTCGACCTTGACGAGGATGTCCGACGGCAGTTCGTCGACGACGAACACGCCGCGCGACGCGAGATGGGGGCTGTAGTCCTCGACGACGCGGCGCAGGTGCTGGCCGAGGTCGAGCACGGTCGGCGCGTAGGTCAACGTGCCGGCCTGCTGGCGCGAGAAGTCGAGGATGCGCTGGATCAGCGCCGTCAGGCGCTCGGCCTCCCGCGCGATGATGCCGCCGAACTCGGCGGCCTGGCTGGGATCGCGGGCGCGTCCGAGGCTCAGCGTCTCGCCGTACATGCGCACCAGCGCGAGCGGCGTCTTCAGTTCGTGCGACACGCGCGACACGAGGTCGATCTTCAGCGTCGCCAGCTCGCGCTCGCGGGTGACCGAGCGCCACGACCACAGCGCGCCGCCGAGCGCTGCGAGGAACAGCGCGGCGATCAGCAGCGCGCGCGTCGTCGCGCTGGCGGTCGCGGCGGCGCGCAGGGCCGCGGGGTCTGCCGGATACGCCGACAGCGTCAGGTCGTTGGTCGTCTCGCTCGGCACGTCGAAGCCGGTCGGATCGGCCGCGGGCGGCGGCAGGATCGGCGTCTCGTCCTGGTCGTGCGCCGCCAGCACGAACGTGCCGTCGGCGGCGCGGAACGGCGCCCACGTCGGGCCGAGCAGCTCGCGCAGGTCGAAGTGCAGCGCGACGCTGGCGCACCGCCACTGCGCCGACTCCGCCGGCGTCGCCGGCCGGATGCAGACGAACACCGGATCGTTGCCGACGGCCGCGAGGAAGCGCTCGACCTCGGTGCCTTCCGCGAACGGCGTCTCGCCTTGGGCGGCGTGGCGCATGCGGCGCATCACCACGAACGGCTTGACCACCTGCTCGTAGGCGGCGGCGAAGCCGCTGATCGCAGCACGCCGATCCTCCTCGCGCAGCAGGCGATCGACCTCGCCGCGGTCCGGGTCGTCGTTGGCGAAGGTCGCGGCCAGGCGCTGCGCGAGGGCGGAGGTCAGGCCGTCGGCGTAGACGTCGCGCTGGTTCTCGGCCAGCGCGCGCAGCAGCCGCAGGCGATCGGCGGCGTCGCCGAGCTCGGCCAGCAGCGTCTCGGCCAGCAAGCCGACGGCGGCGAGCCCCGCGTTGAAGCGCGGGTTCGTCGCGGCGACGTCGACGCGCACGCGCTCGAGCTGGGCGCGGGCCTCCGTGCGCTCGCCGACCCTGCGCAGCGCGGTCGCGAGGCGGAAGCGCGCCTGCACCTCGGTCTCGACGAGGGTCGGTCGGCGGTCGATGCCGGGCGGGTTGGCGACCTCGAGCGTGCGCACGAGCTGGCGCAGCGCCTTGATGCCGTCGTCGTAGCGGCCGAGTTGCAGCAGCAGGTCGGCCGCGGCGAGGTCGCCGCCGGCCGCCTCGCCGCTGCGCTGCGGCTCGCGCGCGAGCGGCAGGTAGACGCTCGCCACCGGCAGCGCCGGCCAGACCACGCCGCCCTGCTCGTCGAGCAGCAGGATGCTGCGCAGCGCGGCGAAGTCCTGCTGTTCGGCGATGCGCAGGGTCGTGCGGATCGGGCCCTCGGTCTCGAGGTGCGCGCGCGACGCTTCGAGCGCTGCGGGGACCAGTTGCTCGAGCCGCTGCTCGATCGCCTGCCGCGCGCGCAGCAGGAACTGCTCGCCTTCGCGGACGAAGGCGGCGTCGGCGGCAGCGCCGCTCTGGCGCAGCTCGTTCCAGCCCAAACCAGCCAGGATCAGCAGCGGCACGAGGAACGTGCCAAGCGCGACGACGTGGCGGGGGCTGAAGCGGGGACGCGAACCGGGCATTGCGGCGGCAGGCAGACGGGGCCTTGGCGCAGCGTACCGCGCCTCGCCGTCGGCGGGGAGCGGCGCGTTCGCCGCTCCCTGTCACGCGAGCGTCACGCCCCGCGGGCGTCACGCTCGCGCGCGCGTCACTGCAGCGTGACCGAGAAGCCGTCCGTCAGCGTGAACAGCGGATCCGGGCAGCCGCCCGGCGCCAGGAAGTCGAGGCCCTGGATGTACAGCGTGAAGCCGAACAGGGCGGGGTTGTTCGGCACCGGCAGCGTCGCGCTCGCGCCGCCGAGCAGCACGGAGAAGTCGTGGACGACCGTGCAGTTGCAGTACGGCAGGTTGAACGGCACCACGCCGTAGCCGACGAACGGCAGGCCGAGCGGGCCGGTGACCGTCGTGATGATGTCCGTGCCGATCTCGCCGTTGCCGGCGACCTGGATGCCGGCCGCGCCGCACGCCGCCGGGAGGCGGGTCGCCGTCGACGGCTTCTGCAGCACGCGCACGCCGCGGAACGCCGTGTTGGTCGCCGCCGTCGCGAGGATCGTCGCCGGCGAGCCGGGGCCGTTGTCGACGAAGCTGACCAGCTGGCCATTCGACGTCGTCGCGTACAGCGTCGTCACGCCGTTGATCTTGCGGCCCGTCAGGCCGCGGCAGCCGGCGGACGGCTGCAGGATGTACTGCTGCGTCCAGGTGCCGCCGACGTTGGCCCACTTCTGCACGCCGCCGTTCGACAGCAGGGCGCGGTCGTCGGCCATGTACAGCGTCACCGGATCAGCGAACCAGAAGTCGTAGGTCGACGGGCCGCTCGCCGCCGGCAGGCCCGGCAGCACCGAGACGGTCTGGCCGGTGGTCGTCGGCAGGCCGGTGCCGACCGCGCAGACGCTCTGGTAGACCGTCGAAGCGCTGGTCGCGTACAGCTGGCCGTTGTAGATGCCCGCGACGCGCACGTTGGTCGGCGCGCCGGCGTTGAGGCCGAGCGAGGTCGACTGGCCGTGCAGCGCGTAGCGGACGCCGGCCGTGGCCGTGGCGCCGGTGCCGGAGCACCAGTAGGCCGAGCCGTCGACGGTGGCGGCGCTGCGGATGTTGCCGCTGGTCGACGTCGTCGACGGCGGCACCGCCGGAACGCCGTTGTAGCCGTCGGTGATGGTCGTCGTCGTGTCGACCTGGCCGAGCAGGTCGATGCGCGCGATGACGCGCGGCGTCGTCGACGCCGGCGAGGTCGCGACCGCCGCGGTGCCCGGCGCGATGCCGTAGCCGCACAGCGTCAGGTACAGGCCGTTCTGCGAGACGTTGAGGAAGGCCTCCGACGTCGCCGTGCCCGAGTTGGTGAACGGCTGGTTGCTGCCGCTCGCCGCCGTCGGCAGCGCGATCGACTGCACCAGCGCGCCGGCCGGCGTGTACTCGTCGAGGAAGGTCGCGGTCGACGCATTGGTCAGCGCCGCAGCGCCGTCACCGACGCGGACGACGACGATGTTGCCGAAGGTGAAGGGCGCCTGCGCGACGGCAGCGACCGTGAACAACGAGACGGTGGCGAGATTCCGGATCATGAGATGTTGACGAGGGGGAGAACGGCGCGGAACGCAGCCGGGTGACCGAGCGAGCGAAGGATGCAACACCATGCGGGCCGAGTTGTCGACCCGGCCGCCACATCTTCGCAATTTGCGAGCGGGTAGGTTCCTTTACGGAACGCCGGATCGACGGTGGCTCAGTTGCCCGCGCGGCGGAGCGTGACCAGGGCGATCGGCCGCGTCGGGCGCGCGCTGTCGGCGACGCGCAGGCGGAGCATGTGGTTGCCGCCGGAGGGCAGCAGGAAGGCCCCGGTCGCATCGACGGGTGCGTCGTCGATGGCGATGCCGCTGACCGCGTCGGCCGGCTCGACCTCGGCGCGCCAGCGGCCGGCCGGCAGCGCGAGCGCGAGCGTCGCCTCGCCGTCGCCAAGGCGCAGCGCCAACCGACCGTCAGGCCCGGGCACGGCGAGCGCGCGGCGCTGTTCGAGCCACGGCACCAGCCGGGCGAGCTCTTCGCCGGCAGCGGCCGCGCCGGCCGGCGTCGGTGGCTGGTAGCGCTGCACGATCGGCGCGCGCAGGTGGAACGATCCGAACAGCCACGCCGGGATGGTCACCGCGTCGTCGCTGCGGACGACGCCGGCGCGGCCGTCGAGCCGCACCCACAGCGGCACGGTGATCGCCGTGGTCTGGCCGCCGACCAGCGGTCGCACGCCGAGGTCGAGCTGCACCAGCCGGTAGCCGTCGCGGAAGCGCGCGTCCTCTTCCGCTTCGGCGCCGCTGGCGAACACCGGCAGCGGCCGGCCGGGCGGCGGGCCGAACACGAACAGGTCCGGCGCGCGGTCGAGCACGTAGCGACCGTTGCCGCGCAGATGGCCCGGAGGCTTGGGCGTGCCGGCCAGCGTCGTGGCGAGCCATGCGGGCAACGGCGTCGTCGCGATCGTGCGGTCGCACAAGCCGAGCAGATCGAGGCACGGCAGGCCGCTGTAGAACGGCAAGGCACCGGCGGCGTCGACGGCTAGTAGCGGCTGCTCGCTCGGGAAGGCGGCGGCGAGCGCGCGGCCGACTTCGCGGCCCTGCCATTCCCAGGTCTCGGCGCGCAGCTCGTGGCTCTGCGCGTCGGTGCGCGCGACGCTGAGGTTGGCGGCGACGCCGAGCAGCGCGGCGATGCCGACGGCGCTGGCGAACGGCGCGCCGCGGCGAGCGGCGACTGCGACCAGCACGGCGAGCGGCGCCAACGCGCCGTGCAGCAGCCGGCGGCACGGGAAGTGGTCGCCGCCGACGCTGGCGAGGTAGAGCAGCCACGCGAGTGCGGGCAGCGCCAGCGCTGCGAGCAACGGTCGACGCGCCGGCGTGCGCCACAGCGCGACGGCGGCGAGCGCGGCGACCGCGAAGGCGCCCGGATGCGCGGCGATCGCCGCGCCGACGTAGGCGAAGCCCGCGGGCCACGCCGCCGGATCGAACTCGGCCTTCACGTGCGCGGTGTTCGGCACCGTGTCGCCGTAGTAGGCGAGGCGGCCGACGAGTTGCGCGCCGACCGCGAGCGCTGCCGGCGCGCCGAGCGCCACCGCGACGCGCAGCGAGCGCGCAGTGGCCGCGAACGCGAGGCCGGCGACGAAGACCCACAGCGGCGCGTCGGGGCGCGTCCAGCAGGCGAGCGCGAACGGCACGCCGAGCCGCAGCAGCGCGCGCGTCGGCCAATGCGCCACGTCGCCGTCGCGGTCGTGCGCCGCCGCGACCCCGGCGAAGCCGAACGCCAGCAGCAGCAGCACGAGCGGGCCTTCGAGCCCGGCCTGCGTCCAGCCGAGCGTCACCTGCGCGCTGGCGACGAGCAGCGGCGCCACGGCCGCGCGTGCGAGCGACGGCAGGTCGCGCGGCGCGCCGGCGCAGGCGATCACGATCAGCGCCGCGGCGCTGCAGCAGAAGCCGAGCAGCCGCGCCGCCGCGACGAGGTCGATGCCGATGCCGAGGCCGCCGTGCATGGCCGCGACGCCGAGCACCCACAGCAGGTTGCTGTAGCCCTCGACGCGCTCGCCGTCGGTCCAGTTCAGTCCCTCGCCGGCGAGCAAGCGCTCGGCGTAGCGCAGCGAGATGAACGCGTCGTCGGAGACGAAGTGCGGCAGCCACGCGCACTGGGACACGAGCAGCGCCAGCGCGGGCAGCGCGGCGAGCAGCGACAACTCCCAGCGGACGGCGGGCGGCGACGCGGGCGGAAGGGGCACGGTGCAGCAAGCCTAGCCGGGCGGGCGGCAGGAGCACGCGCGTGCGTGCGCGCCGGGGGCGCCGCGCCAGCGCGTCGCGCCGATGGTTCCGGGGTCGTCCAGCCGCCGTTCGCGCGGTTGTGCGCGGGATCGACCGCGGCGCTCGCAGCGCTCGCGACCGTTGGTCCCGATTCGGGCTGCGATTGCATCCCTCGCGTCGCCGGCCGCACGCCCCGACAGCGCCGATGCCACGGGCGCGTTCGCGTCGCGCGCGGCGACCGCGGGCTTTCCCTTGCGCAGTGCGACCCGCGAGGCGACCGGCCCCGGACGTCGAACGGTCGCTTGCCGACGCGCATGGCGACGGCAACCCGAGGAACCGACCATGACCCATTTCACCACCGCGTTCGTCCGTCCCAAGTCCATCTTCGACAAGATCGGTGGCAAGGCGGCGCTCACCGCCGTCGTCGACCAGTTCTACACGCGCGTGCTCGCGGACAAGAAGCTGGCGCCGCTGTTCGCCAAGACGGACATGAAGAAGCAGCGCGCGCACCAGGTCGCGTTCCTGACGATGGCGCTCGGCGGCCCCAACGAGTACCGCGGCCAGGGCATGCGCAAGGCGCACGACGGCCGCGGCATCACCGGCGAGCACTTCGGCCTCGTCGCCGGCCACCTGCAGGCGACGCTCGAGTGGGCGAAGGTCGGCGCGACGGAGATCACGCAGATCATGACCGCGGCCGCTTCGCTGAAGGCCGACGTCGTCGGCAGCTGAGCCGCGGCGGGCAGCGCGATCGCTGCGCGGGCGTTCAGGCCGACAGCAGCGTGCGCAACGTCGCTATCAGTTCGTCGGCAGCGAAGGGCTTGGGCAGGAAGCGGTGGTGGGGCGGCAGGTGGCCGCTGCGCAGGCGCGCATCGTCGGTGTGGCCGCTGATGAACAGCACCGGCAGCGCGCCGAACTCCTGCTCGACCGCCGCCGCGAGCTGCGTGCCGGACATGCCCGGCATCACGACGTCCGTCAGCAGGATCTGGCAGCGCGCGCCGTTGCGCATCGCCGCCAGCGCTTCGTCGGCGTTTGCCGCCGAGGTGACGCGGAAGCCCGCGTTCTGCAGCACGCGCTCGAGCGGGCGCCGCACGTGCGACTCGTCGTCGACGAGCAGCACGTGCTCGCCGGCCATGCGCGCGACGTCCAGCGGCGACGGCGTCGCCGCCGCGGTCGCCACGACGTGTGGCAACAGCACGTGGAAGGTCGTGCCGATGCCGAGCTCGCTGTCGACCCGGATCACGCCGCCGAGTTGCTGCACCAGCCCGTAGACGGTCGACAGGCCCAAGCCGACGCCCTTGCCGGCCGCCTTGGTGGTGAAGAACGGCTCGAACAGGTTGGCCTTCGTGCGGTCGTCCATGCCCGAGCCCGTGTCGGTCACGGTGACCGCGACGAACTCGCGCGGCTCGCTGCGGTCCGGCGGCGTCTCGACGCGGCGGGCCACCTCGATCGCGATCACGCCGCCCTTGGCCATCGCGTCGCGCGCGTTCAGCACGAGGTTCATGAAGATCTGCTTGAGGCTGTTGCTGTCGGCCTGCAGCGTCGTCACCTCGGGCGCGATGCGCACCGACAGCTTGACGTTGGCCCCGAGCAACGGCTCGACCAGCTTCTGGATGTCCGCGAACTCCTTCGCGACGGCGAGCGGCTGGATGCGCACCGGCTGTTGCCGGCTCATCGTCAGGAGGCCGCGCGTCAACGACGCCGCGTGGTCGGTCGCCGAGCAGATCTGCTCGAGCCACTCGTGCAGCGGGTCCTGCGGCGTCAGGTCCGCCAACGCGAGGTCGGCGTAGCTGCGGATCGCCATCAGGATGTTGTTGAAGTTGTGCGCCATGCCGCCGGCGAAGCGGCCGACCAGTTCCATCTTCTGGATCTGGCGGATCTGGCCCTCGAGCTGCGCCTGCTGGCGGATGCGCTCCTGCAGGTTGGCGGTCAGCTGCCGCAGTTCGGCGAGCTGCGACTCCTGCACCTGCATCATCACCAGCAGGTCGCCGCGCGGGTCGTGCGGCGGGAAGTCGGACATGGCGAGGCCGCGCTGCGTCATCACCGCGAGCTTGGTCAGCCACGGGCCGCCGGCGAAGTGCAGCGTGTCGCGGGTGTCGGCGTCGTCGCCGCCGACGAACTGGCCGCGCAGCTCGAAGCCGGGCCGCGTGCGCAGCCGCAGCAGGAACACGTCGCCGAGGTGCTTGCCGAGGTCCGCGGCGCCGGCGAGGCCGCCGGGGCGGGCGATCGTGAACAGATCATCGAAGCAGGCGCCCAGGTCCAGTTCCGGCGCGTAGGTGTGCCAGCGCTCGCCGACGGCGCCGATGCGACCGCCGGCGGTGACCGTGAAGAAGAACGGGAACAGGGTGCGCAGCAGGCGGATCTCCGCCTGCCAGCTGCTTTCCTTGTTCCCGTCGTGGCTCATGCCGTGGCCTTCGACGCCGCCGGCTTCCACTTCAGCAGGTACGAGTCGTGCGGCCGGGCGCCCTGGACCGGCTGGTGCGTCACGTCGATCTCGAGCTGGAAGCGGACGCTGAGCCCTTCGAGCATGCCGATGACGAGCGGCGACAGACCCGGTCGCTCGGAGAAGTAGTGCAGGACGAGGCTGTCGGCGGTCTCCTCGGTCACGGAGAAGCTCGGCGGACGCAGGTGCTCGAACGTCAGCTGGATGCGCGTGTGCATCTGGTCGAGGTTCTTGAGGAACTCCGGCAACGTGCGGCCGACGGTGCGCAGCAGTTCGCCGTAGCCGACCTCGGCCGAGTAGATCGTCCAGAAGCGGCCGAACTCCTTCAGCACCGCCTCGGCCGGCAGGTTGAGCACCTTCGACGCCGAGCCGACGAGCTTGTAGGTCACCGCGTCGTCGTACTGCTCCATCTGCAGGAACGGCTCGTCGGGCATGCCGGCGTCGTTGCGGATGCGGTCCCAGGTCGCGTCGCCGAACTTGGTGCGACAGAGGTTTTCGACCGCCTTGTTGATCAGTCCGTACATTGCGTCCTCGTGGGGTTGCCGTCGGCGTCGTCGCGGCGAGGCGACGCAACCGCGGGTTGGAAGCAAGGCAGGATGCCCCTTCGTACGGCGGTCGGCAACCGTCCAAGGGCCCATGCGACGTCGATGCGACGAGCGCAGCGGAACGGTCGCGTCCGGCTCAGTACAGCAGGAACCGGCGCACACGCTTCTGCCAGTCCGCCGGCGCTGCCGCCAGCTGGTCGAGTTCGCGCAGCGGCCGTTCGCCGTCGACGAACTCGCGCGCCGCCGGACTGCCGGCGAGGATGTCGATCGGCAGGTGCACGTGCTCGTATTCGTACGGCGGCTGCCGCCAGTCGAACGCGCGCGGCCACAGCTCGCGCACCGCCCGCAGGATCGCCAGCGTCGTGCGGTAGCTGCGGAACGTCGCGGGATCGGTGACGTGCAGGAACAGGCCGCCGCAGGCGAGGTTGGCGTGCTTCTGGAAGGTCGGCTCGAAGCGCACCGGCCGCACCGCCACGCCGCGAAGGTCGTGCGTCGACACGAGCGCCTGCAGCTGCCACGGGTCGAGCCACGGCGCGCCGAACTGCTCGAACGGCGTCGTCGTGCCGCGGCCTTCGCTCAGGTTGGTGCCTTCGAGCAGCACCTGCCCCGGGTAGACGAGCGCGCCTTCGAAGCGCGGCAGGTTGGGCGACGGCGGCACCCATGCGCGGCCGGTCTCCGGCCACAGCATCGCGCGGCGCCAGCCCTGCATCGGCACGACGCGCACGTCGGCGCCGAGCCCCATGGCGTCGTTGCAGAAGCGCGCCAGTTCGCCGAGCGTGAGTGCGTGGCGCATCGGCACGCTGGCGCGGCCGACGAAGCTCTGCCAGCGCAGGTCGAGCAGCGGGCCTTCGGCGACCTCGCCGCCGAGCGGGTTGGGCCGGTCGAGCACGAGCACCGGTATGCCCTTCTGCGCGCATGCCTCCAGGCAGTGCGTCAGCGTCCAGACGTACGTGTAGACGCGCGTGCCGACGTCCTGCAGGTCGACGACCAGCAGGTCGAGGCCATCGAGCATCTGCTGGCTCGGCTTGCGCGTCTCGCTGTACAGGCTCCAGACCGGCACGCCGAAGCGGTCGCTGCGCGCGTGCCCGGTCTCGATCATGTTGTCCTGCTCGGTCGACCACAGGCCGTGCTGCGGTCCGAACAGCGCGCCGAGCTTGCCGGGGAAGCGCGTGTGCAGCACGTCGGCGGCGTGGCGGAAGTGGCGGTCGACCGAGGCCTGGTTGCTGACGAGGCCGAAGCGTTTGCAGGTGCGCAGCGGCTCTGGCGGATTCAGGCAGGCGACTTCGAGGCCGATCGTCGTGGCGGGCGTCATGGCGCGTCGCTCACTCGTAGAGCAAGAACGGCTTGCGGCGCAACCGGAAGAGCTCGAGTTCCTTCTGCCAGCCGGCGCAGATCGCGTCGGGTTCCCCGCCGGCGAGCAGCGCGTCGGCGGTCGGCTGGTGCTTGAGCAGCCAGTCGATCTTCTTGGTGTCCCAGGCGTCCGGGAACAGCGCGCGCAGCGCGCAGCCGATGTGCACGCCGGTGCGCACCGCTTCGAACGCGCGCCAATCGGTGACCAGCACGTGCACGCCGCCGCAGGCCTTGCCCTGGTGCTTGCTGCTGGTCGGCGTGAACGTCGTCGGCACGAACGCCACGCCCGGCAGCTTGGCGGCGGTCAGCCGCTCGGCGAGCTTGCGGCCGTCGATCCACGGCGCGCCGAGGATCTCGAACGGCGTGTCGGTGCCGCGACCGACCGACAGGTTGGTGCCTTCCCACAAGCCCATGCCGGGATACGTCAGCGCCTGCGTCAGCCGCCGCATGTTGGGCGACGGGTGGATCCACGGCTGCCCCGTCTGGTCGAGCAGGTCGGCGCGCTGCCAGCCTTCGCACGGAACGACGTGCAGGTCGCAGCGCAGGGCGTCCTCGCCGACGATCATGCGCGCCAGTTCGCCGGCGGTCATGCCGTGGCGCAGCGGGATGCGGTGCGCACCGACGAAGTCCTGGCGCTCGGCGGCGAGCACCGGGCCTTCCATCTTCACGCCGCCGATCGGATTGGGCCGGTCGAGCACGACGAAGCGCAGTTGCTTCTTCGCCGCCGTCTCCAGGCAGTTCCGCATCGTCGAGACGTACGTGTAGAAGCGGCAGCCGATGTCCTGGATGTCGAACACCAGCGTGTCGACGCCCTGCAGCATCGCGTCGGTCGGCGTGCGCGTCTCGCCGTACAGCGAGTAGACGACGAGCCCGGTCGCGCCGTCGGTGGTGTTGCCGACCTTGTCGTCGACGAGGCCTTCCCAGCCGTGCTCGGGCGAGAACAGCGCGACCAGCGCGCAGTCCTTCGACTGCTTGAGCACGTCGACCGTGCGCACGCCGTCCGCGGTGCGGCCGGTGTGGTTGGTGATCAGGCCGACCTTGCGGCCGGCGAGTGCCTGCACGCCGCGGGTTTGCAGCACGTCGGCGCCGGTCTTGACGGCTTGCGCGGCGAGCGGCGCTGCGAGCGCAGCGGCGAGCAGCAACGGAGCGAACAACGAAGCGGGCGCGGTGGGTGGCACGCGGCGGATGCTAGCGGGCGGCGGGGCGCAGGCGAGGTGGCGGTGCGGGGCGTGAGCGGCCGCTGCGCGGTGGTCGGCAGCGGGCTGTCGGCGATGCCGTCCGTGGCGCGAGCAGCCGCGCCCGCGTCACTTGCCGCGGTTGCTCGGCAGCGGCGTGCTCGTCTCCCACGCCATGCTGCTGAACGCCTGCACGAACTCGCGCAGCGGCAGCGCGAACACGCCCTTCGTCGTCGCGTAGCCGTTGGCGAGCCCGGGCTCGCCGTCGGGCTTGCGGCTGCGGCCGTGCGGGTTCCACACCGTGACCACCTGTGCTGCCGCGTCGTAGCCGAGCACGGCGTACGCGTGCTTGCCGGCGATGCCGGGCGGGTGCTTGGCGGTGTTCGTGCTGCAGGTGACGAGCCGCCGCTCGGCGAACGCGGCCGCGAGTGCGGCGTGCGCCTTCTCGGCCAGCGCATCGGCCGTGTCGGCGGGCACCGCCTCGGGCGGCGTCGCCGGCGGCGTCTTGCTCGTCGGCACCCGCTTGTGGAAGGCGAGGCGCTCGGTCGTCTTGCCGGTCAGCATGCGCAGCACGGTCGCCGTCGAGCCGCCGGCGAGCGCGTCGCTGGCGGTGTCGGCGGTGTGCTTCTGCGGGTTCTGCAGTTGGCGCAGCTGGCCCATCGCCTTCTCGACGACCGGCAGCCACAGCCCTTCGTCGCCGGTCGTGCCCGACAGCGCGAGCTCCGCGTCGGTCAGCGGCGCCACGTCAGCCGACTGGCCGTCGGCGAAGCGCACGCGGAAACCGTCCTTCGTCGGCGTGACCAGTTCTTGCAGCGCCTTCGGGTCGCGATGCACGAAGGCGCCGATGCTGGCCAGCAGCCAGCAGTCGCCGATCGGGCCTTGGCGGAGCGCATCCAGATCCGGCGTGTCGTCGGCGAACAGCACGCGCGGCGTCGATTGGATGCGCGACAGGCCGGCGCGGAAGCTCGCCGCGAAGTTCGGCGCGCGCTTTGGCGCATTCGCCGCCGGGCGCGTCTCGCCGGAGTCGGCGCGGTCGGCGTCGCCAGCGGGCGTGGGGGCCGGCGCGTCGGGCTTCGGCGTCGCCGCGCGCGTGCGCTGCGCCTTGGTCAGCCCCGCGAGCGTCAGCGGCGGCAGTTCATAGCTGCCGCTGCGCACCACGCGCTTGATCGCCGCGATCGCCGCAGCGCCAGCGCCGGTGACCTTGGGATCGAGGCAGGCGCGATCGATCTCGTCGGGGCTGAGCGTGAGATCGTCGTCGGCGTCCCAGGCGTCGAAGTGCTGGGTCAGCGTGGCGTCGAAGGTCGGGGTGGGGGCCTTCGCGGCGGCGGGAGCAGCGGGCTGTGGCGCCGGATCCTGCTGGGCCGCGAGCGCGGCGGAGAGCGCGGTGACGACGGCGAGGCGGAGCAGGCGCATGGTTAGGCGGGATAGCGGGTGGGTGAACTCGGGGGCGACGACCACCGTCGCTGCACGTGTCGCGAAGTGGTCGCGGGCGGGGCACGTTCGATCGTGGCCTCGCCATCGCCGTGCGTTAGGCTGCGCGCAGGACACGGAACGGAGATCCGCTCAGCCATGACCGATGCCCCCGCGCAGCCGTCCGCCGCCAACGCTGGCACCGATACCGAGGCGAAGGCCTCCGCGCGCAGCGGACTCCGCCGCCGGCTCGCTGCCGGTGAATGTCTGGTGCCTGCACGAGATGCACAGCAACGTGTGGGAGTGGTGCCACGACGACTACGACGCGTACCCCGCAGCGGCACGGAAGAGCCGTCGCGCGCCGCCGGCGCACGGGTGCTGCGCGGCGGGGGCTGGCTCAACCTCGCCAGCAGCTGC
>JBEITC010000154.1:0-8077 GCA_040375075.1 Planctomycetota bacterium
AGCGCTCCTCCACCGCGGCCGAGTCGCCGTAGGACACGTCGGTCGTGCCCGCCCACTTGTCGGCGAAGCGCCGCCAGTTGGCGAGCAGCAGCTCGGCGTGGCGCACGGCCTTGTCGGCGTGCTCGTAGTGATCGTGGCGGACGAACACGTCGCGGGCGATGCGGTTGCGGAAGCCGGCGAGCGTCGCGCGCAGCGTGAAGTCGTCGTCCTCCCAGCCCCACGGCGAGAAGCGCTCGTCGAAGCCGCCGATCGCGTCGAGCGTCTCGCGGCGGAACAGCAGGCAGAACGACGTCAGGATGTTGTGCGGCTCGCCCTTCTTCGCGTAGGTCGCGTGCACGCCGTCGGCGAAGCGCTGGAGCGACGCGGCGTCCGTGCCGCCGGCGAACGGGATCTCCTGGCCGTGCGCGGCGCGGTTGCTGACCGGCCCGACGCAGCCCGAGCGCGCGTCGACCTGCGCGTGGTGCAGCAGGCGGCGCAGCCAGCCCGGCGTGACCACGGCGTCGTTGTCCATGCAGACGAGCCAGCGGCCGCGCGCGATGGCGAGGCCCTGGTTGCGCGCGCGCGGCGCGCCGGCGTTGTCGGCGTTGCGGATCAAGCGCACGTCCGGCTGCTCGGCGAGCCACTCGGCGCTGCCGTCGGTCGAGCCGTTGTCGACGAAGACCAGCTCCATCGGCAGCGTGGGCTCGTGCGCGGCGCGCAGCGCCTCGACGCACTGCCGGGTCTTGGCCAGCGCGTTGTACGAGATCGCGACCACCGTGGTCAGCTCGCCCTCGCGCACGCCGCCGTCGAGCACCGTGAACGGGTCCTGGCCCTCGCGCTCGAGCAGCAGGCCGCGGAAGCAGCAGATCGTGCCCATCTGGCGGATCAGCTTGCCGATCTGCGCGATCGTCGCGGCGTCGAGCTTCGTGCCCGTCTTCGTCCGCTCGAGCGCCTCGAGCTTGGCGAGCACCTTGCCGAACGTGCCGTGGAAGGCCTCGACGTGCATCTGCAGCGCGCCGTCGTACTGCGGCTCGAGCTCCGCCTGCTCGAAGCAGTGCAGCAGCCGCGGGTCGCCGTGCTTCTGGTGCATGCGCGCCATGTTGACGCCCAGGCGCACCATGCGCCGGAAGTAGCTCGCCGGCTGCTGCACGTGGTCGTGCAGGCAGACGAGCGAACGGTCGAACAGCACGCTCCAGCCGCGTTGCTCCAGCCGGTAGCCGAGTTCGACGTCCTCGACGATCGCTTCGCGGAAGCGCGCGTCGTCGAACGGTTGCGCGCGCAGCACCGCCGTCGGCAGGCCGAGGTTGCACGTCCAGAAGAACGTCCACCCGTGGCGCTCGCCGTCGCGCAGCCTGGGGAAGTCGAACAGCAGGTCGGTGCCCTGCAGCACCTGCGTGAACGGGCTCCGCAGCGCCTCGGGCGTGAAGTCGAACGTGCCGAGCAGCGCCGTCTTCGGCGGCAGCGTCGCGACGCGCGCGAGATGACGCGCCAGCAGGTCGGGCGCTGGCACCGCGTCGTCGTTGAGGATCAGCGTCCACGGCGCGCGGCAGGCGGTGGCGCCGCGATTGCGCGCCGCGCCGGGGCCGGCGTTCGCCTGGCGCAGCAGCGTCACGTGCATGCGGAAGCGCCCCGCCGGGATCGCGATCGGCTCCGGCGAGCCGTCGTCGACGACCACCACCTCGAAGCGCTCGTGCGCCAGCGTCTGCTGGTCGAGCCGCTCGAGCAAGCGCAGCACGGTCTCCGCGCGGCCGTAGGTCGGCACCAGCACGGACAGGTCGGGGACGGCAGCGGGATTGGGGGGGAACATCTCCGGTGACATCGGCCGTTGCGCGCCGCCGGCTCCAGGGGAACTGCCCCTAGGCGGGGCTCCCGAGGGCTAGCCGCCGCTATCGTCCGGCGATGGCCCATCCCCGCCTGCCGTCCCTCGCCCTGACCGCTCTCGCCCTGCTCGCCGCTCCGCTGGCCTTGCCGGCGCAAGGCAAGGCCGGCAAGGACAAGGCGGGCAAGGAGAAGGACAAGGCCGCCGCCGCCGCGCCGAAGGACGACGCGCTGACCGCCAAGGACCCGGCGATCGTCGCGCTCGACAAGTTCCGCAAGGCCAAGGTCAGCACGAAGTCGGCCGAGTGGAGGAAGGCGCTGCCCAAGCCCCCGCAACTGCCGTTCGACGCCGGCCGCGCGTACCGCTGGCACCTCGACACGAGCGTCGGCCCGCTCGTCGTCACGCTGCTGCCCGACGCCGCGCCGATGCACTGCAGCAGCGTCGTCTACCTGTCGCGCTGCGGCTTCTACGACGGCCTGCAGTTCCCGCGCGTGCTCAAGGGCTTCATGGCGCAGGGCGGCAGCCCCGACAGCACGCAGGCCGGCGACGCCGGCTACAAGCTCGACGGCGAGCTGAAGAGCGGCCAGAAGCACGACAAGCCCGGCGCGCTCAGCTCGGCCAACGACGGCAACCCGGACAACGAAGGCTCGCAGTTCTTCCTCACGTTCGTGCCGACGCCGCACCTCGACGGCAAGCACACCGTGCACGGCTTCGTCACCGAAGGGCTGGAGACGACGCTGAAGAAGCTCGAGGAGAAGGGCGTCGACAAGGATGGCGACGCGCTGCCGGAGAAGGTCACGATCCTGCGCACGTGGATCACCGTCGCGCCGAAGGACGGCGCCGCCGGCGCGGGCGCGGACGACGGCGGCAAGGCCGGCAAGAAGGCCGGCGGGAAGTGACGGCGGCGGGCCCCGGCGGGCCGACGATCGGGCCCAAGGGCGGATCGTAATTTTGTAAACCTCGGCAGCCGATTTCCGGTAAATATGCCGACGATGCTGGCACGCAAACTGCCCCCACCCGACGCCTCGTTCCTGCTGCTCGGCGCCCGCGGCACCGGCAAGACGACGTGGATCCAGCAGCACTTCGCGTCGGCCGCCCAGTACGACCTGCTGCTCGCCAGCGAGAGCCTGCGGCTTGCGCGCGACCCGGCGCTGTTCCGCCAGGAGTGCCTCGCCCTGCCCGATGGCGCCTGGGTCGTCGTCGACGAGATCCAGCGCGTGCCGGCGCTGCTCGACGAAGTGCAGCACCTGATGGCCAAGAAGCGCCAGCGCTTCGTGCTGTCGGGTTCCAGCGCGCGCAAGCTGCGCCGCAGCGGCGCCAACCTGCTGGCCGGACGCGCCGAAGTGCGCGCGATGTTCCCGCTGGTCGCCGACGAGATCGGCGACCAGCGACCGCTCGACGACGTCCTGACGCAAGGCATGCTGCCGCTGGCGGTGACCGGCAAGCGGCCGCGCGCCTTCCTGAAGTCCTACTGCGACGTCTACCTGCGCGAGGAAGTGCAGGCTGAGGCGCTGGTCCGGCAGATCGGCCCGTTCGCGCGCTTCCTCGAGGTCGCCGCGCGCGCCAACGGCCAGACCGTCAACGTCAGCAACATCGCGCGCGACACCGGCATCGCGCGGCAGACCGCGCAGGAGTTCTTCCAGATCCTAGTCGACACCCTGCTCGCCAACTGGCTGCCGGCCTGGAAGCTCAAGAAGGCGATCAAGCAGGTCGCGCATCCGAAGTTCTACCTGTTCGACAGCGGCGTCGCGCGCCAGCTGGCCGGCCAGTCGCACCTGCCGCTCGGGTCCGAAGATCGCGGCTTCCTGTTCGAGACCTACCTGCTGCACGAGCTGCGCGCGTGGCTGCACTACCACGACCGCGACGATCCGCTCGCCTACTGGAAGACGTACGACGGCCACGAGGTCGACTTCGTGATCGAGACCGGCAAGGGCCTCGTCGGCATCGAGGTGAAGTCGGCGGAGCGCTGGGACCCGCGTTGGAACCGCGGCCTCACCGCCCTGCGCGAGCGCGCCCCTGGCGGCCTGCGCGCGGCGTATGGCGTGTTCCTCGGCGAGCGGGCGCTGCAGGCCGACGACGTGCTGGTGCTGCCTTGGCGCCAGTTCCTGCGTCGGCTGTGGCAAGGCGAACTGCTGGGCTGAACGGCGGCGACGGCTCCCGCTACGCACAAGACGGCACGGCGACGGCCCGCTGCCAGCCGCTAGCCTGCGCGCGCATGACGACGATCGCCGAACGGCTGCTCGTTCACCCCGGGAAGAAGCTGAAGCTCGCCGACCGCGACCCGCGCGGCACGCCGGGCTTCGACGGCGACAAGGAGGCCGGCAGGGAGCGGCTGCGCCAGCTCAACGCGCGCCTGGAGCTGTTGCAGGAAGCCCTGTACGCGCAGGGCAAGCGCCGGCTGCTCGTCGTGCTGCAGGCGCTCGACGCCGGCGGCAAGGACGGCACGATCCGCAGCGTCTTCGACGGCGTGAACCCGCAGGGCGTCAAGGTCGCGTGCTTCAAGCAGCCGACGCCGAGCGAGCTGGCGCACGACTTCCTGTGGCGCGTCCACCCGCACGCGCCGGCGTGCGGCGAGATCGCCATCTGGAACCGCAGCCACTACGAGGACGTGCTGGTCGCGCGCGTGCACGACCTGTGCACCGAGACGACGTGGCGCCGGCGCTACGAGCACATCGCCGCGTTCGAGCGCATGCTCGCCGACGAGGGCACGACGATCCGCAAGTTCTTCCTGCACATCAGCAAGGACGAGCAACGCCAGCGCCTGCAGGAGCGCATCGACGACCCGAAGAAGCGCTGGAAGTGGAGTTCGCGCGACCTCGACGAGCGCGCGCGCTGGGACGACTACCAGCAGGCCTACGAGGACGCGCTGGCGGCGACCAGCACCGAGCAGGCGCCGTGGCACGTCGTGCCGGCGGATCGCAACTGGTACCGCGATCTGGCGGTCAGCGAGGTGATCGTCGACACGCTGGAAGCGATGGATCTCCGGCTGCCTGACGGCGAGCCGGGGATCGAGGGGCTGCGGGTGACGTGAGCGGGCGCCGCGTCGCTACGCTGCCGCGCGCGTGACCAGCCCCACCTTGCCCGTCCTCACGACCGACGTCCTCGTCCTCGGTGGCGGCTTCGCCGGCGCCGGTTGCGCCCGCCGCCTCGAGCGCCTGCTGCCGAAGGACGCGCGCATCACGCTGGTCAGCAGCGAGAACTACTTCGTCTTCCAGCCGCTGCTGCCCGAGGTCGTCGGCGCCAGCCTGTCGCCGGCGCACGTCATCAGCCCGCTGCGCCACCTGCTGCGCCGCACCGAGGTCGTGCGCGGCGACGTCACCGCCATCGAGCTCGCGGCGGGCGACGGCGGCGTCGGCGGCGCGGCCGGCCGCGTGACGGTGACCGCCGAGGGCGGCGGCGAGACGATGGTCTACGCGCCCAAGCACCTCGTGCTCGCGCTCGGATCGGTCGTCGACACGAGCCGCATGCCCGGCATGGCCGAGCACTCGCTGCCGATGAAGAACGTCGCCGACGCGCTGGCCCTGCGACACGCCGTCATCACGCGGCTCGAGCGCGCCGTGCCGGAGTCGGACCCGGCCGAGCGGCGCGCGCTGCTGACGTTCGTGGTCGTCGGCGGCGGCTTCTCCGGCGTCGAGACCGCCGCCGAGATCAACGACCTCGTGCGCAGCGCCGCGCGCTTCTTCCCGTCGCTGCGCGACGAGCCGATGCGCGTCGTCTGCATCCACGGTCGCGACCAGATCCTGCCCGAGCTCGACAAGCGCCTGGGCGCGCACGCGCTGAAGGTGCTGCAGCAGCGCGGCGTCGAGTTCCGGCTCGAGGCGAAGACGCGCGCGGCCTCGCGCGAAGGCGTCTACCTGCAGGACGGCGAACTCGTGCCCGCGCGCACGATCGTCTGCACGGTCGGCAACGCGCCGCATCCGATGCTGAAGGCGCTCGCGCCCGCGGGCGTGTCCCGCCTGCCGACCGACGAGTTCCTGCGGCTGCAGGGCCGGACCGACGTCTGGGCGCTCGGCGACTGCGCGGCCAACCCCGACGGCCACGGCGGCGTGTCGCCGCCGACGGCGCAGTTCGCGTCGCGCCAGGGCGACGTCGCCGCCGCCAACATCGCCGCGGCGCTGCGCGGCAAGCCGCCGCAGGCGTTCCGCCACAAGAGCCTCGGCCAGCTGGCGACGCTCGGCCACCGCAACGCCGTCGCCGCCGTCGGCAGCCTCAAGATCACCGGCTTCCTGGCGTGGTTCCTGTGGCGCACGATCTACCTGATGAAGCTGCCGCGCTTCGACCGCAAGCTGCGCGTCGTCATCGACTGGACGCTCAACCTGTTCTTCCCGCGCGACCTCAACGCGCTGGCGATGCAGCCGACGGCGCGCCACGGCACGATCCACCTGGAGGCCGGCGAACGGCTGTTCGAGCAGGGCGACCCGAGCGGCGCCTTCTACGTGATCGAGACCGGCAAGGTCCGGCTCGCCCGCTGCGACGCCAACGGCTGCGAGGACGCCAGCGACCTGCTCGGGCCCGGCGAGCACTTCGGCGAAGGCTCGCTGCTGCGGCAGGGCATCCGCACGACGACCGCGACGGCGGTCGAGCCGACGCGCGTGCTGTCGTTCCCGACGACGGAGTTCGTCGTGTTGACCAACAGCTTCCGCGCCCTGCGCAAGCTGCTCGACGCGACGTCGCGGCGCTTCCAGCCGGCGAGCGCGATCCTGCCGAAGTGGGTGACGCCCGAGCGCCTGCGCGCGACGGTCGCCACGATCATGAGCAAGGACGTCGTCACCCTGCCGACCACCGCGTGCCTGCAGGACTGCATCCGCACGCTGCTCGACCGGCGCATCAACGCCTTCCCGCTCGTCGACGCCGCCGGACGCCTCGCCGCCATCGTCACCAGCACCGACGTCTTCGCCGCGCTGCGCGCCGACTCCGGCCTGGAGCAACCGGTGCTGCCGCTCGCCACGCGCGACGTGCAGTGCGTCGAAGCGACGACGCCGATCGAGCGCGCCGTCGAGATCATGCGCCGCCGCGACGTGAAGCACGTGGTGGTGATCGACGGCGAGCGGCGCGTCGTGGGCATCGTGTCGATCAAGGACGTGCTGCGGTTGGTGGCGGGCGCGGCGGCGGGCTGAGGCGGGAAGCGGCAGACGCGCTCAGCGCCGCCACAGCCAGCCCGCGCACCCGCGCCACCGCGCCATTCCGCGCCCGGCGGGAACCCGACGCCGGCGACCGGCACCCTGCAGGCATCGCCCACGCGGTGCCACCCGCGGGCCGTTCCCGCGATCGGACCTGCGCCCGCTCCCCCACCCCACCGTCACGCCCCGTGCCGCCCCTGCCCCCCGCCCGCCGGCCCCGCACCGTGCCGCCAGCCCCCATCGCCTGCTATCCTGCCCGGCCCGCATGGCGCTCCGCTTCCTGCTTCCTGCCCTGCTGCTGCTCGCGGCCGACGACCCGCTCAAGGTCGGCTTCGCGAAGCTCGCCGGCTTCGACTACCAGGAAGGCATGAAGCTGCCCAAGGAAGTGACCGACCTCGACGAGAAGCTCGTCGAGATCCGCGGCTTCATGCAGCGCGAGACGCCCGGCAGCGAGCCGGTGAACTCGTTCCTGCTGATCAACGACGCCTGCGGCTGCAACGGCACGCCGAAGCTCAACGAGATCGTCTTCTGCACGCTGCCCGACGGCGTCACGTCCGAGATCAAGCCGGGCGTGGTGACCGTCACCGGCAAGCTGTACGTCGGCGAGGAGAAGGAAGACGGCGTGGTGATCATGATCTACCAGCTCGACGCGGACACGGTGAAGTGAAGGCCAACGCCGTGCACGTCCTGGTGGCACTCGCCGTCGCTTCGCCGCTGCTCGCGCTGCTGCCGCTGGGCCAGGACCCGGCGACCGACTGGCCCAAGGAGGTCGAGCGCGCCTGCACGTCGCCGCGCTACGGCCTGCGGCTCGCCGCCGCGCGCAAGGTCGCCAAGGGCGGCGCTGCCGCCGTGCCGGCGATCGTCGCGTGGTCCGACAAGAACGGCCGCAACGCGCTGCCGCAGGCGCTGGTCGACGCCTTCGCCGACGAGTCGACGACCGAGGCGCCGGCGCTCGACCTGCTGTTCGCGTGGGCCGAGGACCGCGACTTCTACTGGCGCGCGTCGGCCATGCGCGGACTGGCCTTGCGCACCGGCCCGGCCGGCTACCGCCGCGTCGCGATCCTCAAGCTGTGCAAGGCGCACGCCGACGACCCGGCGTGGCTGATGCGCACGCACGCGCGCCTGGGCCTCGCGCTCGGCGGCGACGACGGCGCGCTGG
>JBEITC010000372.1:0-4153 GCA_040375075.1 Planctomycetota bacterium
CTTCGGCTGCTCTCCCGACTTCCGACCAAAGGCCCTCCGCGACGGGGCGCGACAACGCACTATGCGCGCACTACCCACGACAGCGGTCGGCGCAGCATGGCAAGGAGACACAGCCCAGGCAAACCAACTGCGACATTTCCTTGCCGCTGACACACGTGCGGTCGAAGCGCTCGCCGCGCCCCTCCCCCACCCCCAAACAACCCCAACGCCGTATTCGCCGTCATCATCACGCCCCAGCCGAGCGGCACGAGCACCAGGCCCCACGTCGCGGCGAGAAGCGCCCATGGCTTCGGCGTCCGCGCGACACCGACGCCCGCGCCACCGGCCGCGCGCACAGCCGGCGCCGCCTGCCGCGCGCGCGGCACCAGCGCGTTGGCGACGAAGCCGACGGCGAGCAATGCGACGAGCGCGTACAGCACCGCCGAGTACGCGCCTGCAGGCGCGACGCCGGCGGCGAGCTGCCGTTCGCGGACGTACGTCACCGCGCTCGGGCCGACGATCGCGGCCAGCGACCACGCGGTCAGCAGGCGGCCGTGGATCGCGCCGACCTGCTTGGTGCCGAACAGGTCGCGCAGGTACGCCGGCACGGTGGCGAAGCCGCCGCCATACATGCTGAGGATGACACAGCTCGCCAGCACGAACACGCCCTGCGCGTTCCACGCCGCGCTCGCCGGCAGCAACGCGTACAGCGCCATGCCGAGACCGAGATAGAGCGCATACGTGGTCTTGCGGCCGAGCCGGTCCGACGCCGACGACCAGACGAAGCGGCCGACGAGATTGAACAGGCTGATGAGCCCGACGAAGCCGGCGGCGGCGTGCGGGCTGGCGCCGAACATCTCCTGGATCATCGGCGAGGCCTGGCCGAGCACGCCGATGCCGGCGGTGACGTTGGCGAACAGCACGATCCACACGAGCCAGAACGGCTTGGTCCGGATCGCCTCGGCCGCGGTCAGGCCTTCGCCGGTCGGCGCCGCCGTGCCGGCCGGCGCGAAGCCGGGCGGCGGCACGCGCACGAGCAGGGCGCCAAACGCCATCAGCGCGCCGTAGATCGCGCCCATCGCGACGAACGTCTGCCACACGCCGGGCACGCCCGGCGCGCGGAATGCGTCCATCAGCTCCATGCCGAGCGGCGAGCCGACCATCGCGCCGCCGCCAAAGCCCATGATCGCAAGCCCGGTCGCCATGCCGGGCCGATCCGGAAACCACTTGAGCAGCGTCGAGACCGGCGCGATGTAGCCGAGCCCGAGCCCGACGCCGCCGAGCACGCCATAGCCGAGCAGCAGCAACGGCAGCGAGTGCCACGCGACGCCGAGCGCGGCCACCAAGAAGCCGCCGGCGAAGCAGCACGCCGCGGCCGCCATCGTCTTGCGCGGGCCGCTGCGTTCGACCCACGGTCCAAACACGGCCGCCGACAGGCCGAGGCAGAAGAACGCGAGATTGAACGTCCAGATCGTCGCCGTCATCGGCCAGTCGCCGGGCGCCGGCGCGTCGCCGCCGAGCAATCGCGTCAGCGGCACGTTGAAGACGCTGAACGCGTACGCCTGGCCGATCGACAGGTGCACGGCGAGCGCTGCGGGCGGGACGAGCCAGCGCGACCAGCCGGGGCCGGCGACGGTGCGCGTTCGATCGAGGCAGGCGAACACGGAGCGCAGTCTAGGCCTGCCCGCCCCAGAGGCGCAGCACGTTGCGGTAGCTGGCGTCGAACGCCGACAGCATCGAGGTCAGCTGCGCGAAGCGTTCGTCGCCGTCGCAAGCGCGGATCGCCAGCGCGCCAAGGGTCGAATCGGCCGGCAGCTCGGCTTCGCCGGCGAGCCGCGCGCGCACGCCGGGCAGGATCGCCAGCCGCAGCTGGCCGACGAACGACTGCGGGACCGTCGCCGCATCCGCCGCCGTGACGCCGAGCGCGTCGAGGTGGCTCTCGATGGCGTCGACGAACGCCGCCAGGGCAGCGAGGGCTTCGGCAGGCGGTCGCATGGCGCGATCATGCCCGCTCCCGCTCGTCGGCGCGCTGCGGGCGCGCGCGGGGGCCGACGCGGGCGACCACTCGGCCGGCGACGCGATCCGCTGGGGCGATCCTCGCCTTGTCCGCACGCGCCGCGCGCGGTTCGATCCCGCGCATGCTCGCCGCGCTGTCGCCCGAGGAGATCGCCGCCATCGTGGTCGGCGTCGGCGTGCTCGCGGGCTGGGGCTTCGCCACGGCGATGCGTCGCCGCGACCAGACGACCTTCGTGCTGGCGCGCGCGCCGCAGCTGCCGGTGCGCGCGCTCGCGGCGCACGACGACGCGTGGCTGCGCGGAGAGGTGCGCTCGCCGGCGCCGCTGTCGTGTCCGTGGTTCGACGTCGCCTGCGTCGCCTACCACTACGAGATCGAGAAGAAGGTCACGCGCACGGTGAAGGACGACAAGGGCAACACGCGCACGGAGGAGAGCTGGGAGAGCGAGCACTCCGAGTCGAACACGATCGACTTCGACCTGCACGACGGCGAAGTCGTGCGCGTCGCGCTGACCGAGGGCAGCAACGAGGCGATGGAGTCGACGGGCACCGACTACGAAGGCTCGCGCCGCCGCCACTCCGCCACCGTGCTGCCCGTCGGCGCCACGGTCAGCGCGCTCGGCGTGCTGCGCGACGACCGCACGTTCGGGCCGCTTGCCGAGGTGCCGCTGATCGTCACGCCAGCGACGCGCGAGCAGCGCGTGCGCTCGTCGGCCAACAGCGAGAACTGGTTCTTCTGCTTCGCCTTGTTCTTCCCGTGGGCCGGACTCACCGTCGCCGCCGCGCTGGTCCAGGACGCGAGCGTCTGGCAGGACTGGCTCGGGCCGGCGGGCATCGGCCTGCTCGCGGTCGTGCCGCAGTGGTGGCTGCTGACGCACAACCGGCTTATCCGCCTGCGCCAGCAGCTGAAGACGGCGCAGAAGCAGATGAGCGTCGAGCTGGCGATGCGCGCCGACCTCGTGCCCAACCTCGTCGCGGTCGTGCAGGCCTACGCCGCGCACGAGCGCGAGCTGCTGCAGCGGCTGGCGGCGATCCGCGTCGGTGCCGACCTCGACCGCGAAGTGCGCGAGGAGCGCGCCACGGCGGCGACGGCGCGCGCCGTGCTGCTGCTGCACGAGCGCCATCCGGAGCTGCGCGGCGACACGCTGTACCGCGACCTGCACGAACGGCTGTGGGCGATCGAGGAGAAGATCGCGCACGCGCGCACCTTCTACAACGACGTCGTCTCCGAGTGGAACGACCGCATCGCGTCGTTCCCGTCGTCGCTCGTCGCGGGCGCGTGCCGCCACGCCGAGGCGCCGCTGTTCGCCGCCGAGATCGAGGAGAAGCTGCCGCCGCGGCTGGCCTGAGCGCGCCGCGGCCGCGCGGCCGCCGTCAGCGCACGAACCGCACGAAGCCCCAGAAGCGCGGGTCGTGCATGTCGACCTGCCACTGCGGCGTCCAGGTCCAGTTGTCCTCCGGCCGACCTGGGAGCTTGCGGTAGTCCGCGGGATCGCGCGCGTCGCGCACGCCGTCCTCGCGGTCGTGCGCCCACTGCACGCGCGAGAAGTTGACGCGCCACGTCTCGCCGGGCCGCGGCGCGCGACCGCCGCGCGCGCGTTCGCCGTCGCCATCGCCGTGCGCGGGCGGCGGCACGAACGCCGACCACGGGATCGCCCACTCGAGCGTCCAACCGTCGTCGACGTCGCGCGCGTCGTTGCGCGTGCCGAGAACAGCGATCGCCGCGCGTTCGCCGACGGCGTTCCAACCATGGTCGGCCGGGCCGCCGGCGCGGTAGCTCCGGCGCAGGTAGAGGTCGAAGACCGTGCCGAGCGCGTTGATCTCCAGCTCGTAGTACTCGCGGCCGTCGCCGTCGGGGTCGAGGAAGACCTCGAAGTCGTTGTCGTGGTACACGACCTGGTCGCGCTGCGTCAGCGCGCCGGACACGTGCGGTTCGCGCAGCTCGGCGGCGACGTACAGGCAGTCGTCGTCCCACGCGAGCGCCGCGCGCGTGCGGTAGCGCGGCGGCGGCAGCGCCGGACCCTGGATGTCGCCGAAGTCGGCGGTCCATTGCGCCGTGCGCCAAGCCGCGTCGTCGAGCCTGCCGTCGAGCGTCCGCGGCGGCGCCGTCCGACGGCAGTCGAGTCGCAGCGGCGCGTGGCGCGCGAGCTGCGGCGTCGGC
>JBEITC010000405.1:0-3804 GCA_040375075.1 Planctomycetota bacterium
ACGCGCGCGCCGAAGGCCTCGGCCTCGGCGAGGTCGCGCACCGTCGCGCCGGCCCAATTTGTCTCCGTGCCGACGTCCTCGGCTTCGACTTCGAGGCCGGTGCGCGCGTCGACCAGCAGCAGGAACTCCGCCGCCAGCGGCAGCAACGGCGCCGCAGGATGCGGGCCGAACGTGCCCTCGCTGGCGATCGCCGCATCGAGCCCCGTCGCCGCCATCGCCGCCGCGGCCTTGGCGCGGGCGGCGTCGCGCGGCGTGCCGCGGCGAGCGATCTCGCCGGTGAAGGTGCCGAAGGCGTCGGTGTCGAAGCCCTCCGGCACGACGGCGATGCAGCCAAAGCGCGCCGCTAGCGGCGGTGCGATCGCGCGTTCCTTGCCGTGCATCGTCGCGATGGCGATGCGGCGGCCACGCAGAGGGTGTTCGGCGGTCATCGGTGCGATGGGGGCGGGCCGGAGCAGCGTCGCGGCTCCTTTCCCTGGCGGCAAGGCGCGTCTATCCTCCTTCGCCCCCCGAACTCTCTGCCATGAGCGATCCCTACAAGGCTCTCGATTTCCTGAACGTCGACGAACTCTACACGGACGAGGAGCGGATGATCCGCGACACCGTCCGCGCCTGGGTCTCCGACAAGTTCCTGCCGATCATCGAGGAGCACAACCGCGCCGGCACGTTCCCGATGCACCTGGTGCCGGAACTCGGCGAACTGGGCGTCTTCGGCGCCAGCCTGACCGGCTACGGCTGTGCTGGCCTGTCGCCGATCGCCAGCGGCCTGATCTGCCAGGAACTCGAGCGCGGCGACTCCGGCCTGCGGTCGTTCGTGTCGGTGCAGGGCTCGCTCTGCATGTACCCGATCTGGGCCTACGGCACCGAGGAGCAGAAGCAGCGCTACCTGCCGAAGATGGCCGCCGGCCAGCTGATCGGCTGCTTTGGCCTGACCGAGGCCGACTTCGGCAGCAACCCCGGCGGCATGCTGACCAAGGCCGTGCGCGACGGCGACCACTTCGTGCTCAACGGCAGCAAGTACTGGATCACCAACGGCAGCGTCGCCGACGTGGCGGTCGTCTGGGCGAAGCTCGACGGCGTCGTGCGCGGCTTCCTGGTCGACAAGGGCACCAAGGGCTTCCAGGGCAAGGGCATCAAGAACAAGTTCTCGCTGCGCGCCTCGGACACCAGCGAACTCGTGCTCGAGGACGTGCGCATCCACAAGTCGCAGATGCTGCCGGGCGTCGAGGGCCTCAAGGGGCCGCTCAACTGCCTGACGCAGGCCCGCTACGGCATCGCCTTCGGCGCGATCGGCGCGGCGCAGGCGGCCTTCGACGAGGCCTGCCGCTACAGCCAGATGCGCATCATGTTCGACAAGCCGATCGCGCGCTTCCAGCTGGTGCAGAACAAGCTCGTCTGGATGGCCAACGAGATCACCAAGGCGCAGCTGATGTGCTGGAAGCTCGGCAAGATGAAGGAAGCCGGCGCGATGCAGCACTTCCACGTGTCGATGGCCAAGCGCAACAGCTGCTGGATGGCGCTCGAGTGCTGCCGCCTGGGCCGCGACATCCTCGGCGCCAACGGCATCACCGACGAGTACCAGATGATGCGCCACATGTGCAACCTCGAGTCGGTCATCACCTACGAGGGCACGCACGACATCCACACGCTGATCATCGGCCGTCAGCTCACCGGCTGCGACGCGATCATGTGATCGCCGCGGCGGCGCTCGAGCGCGCCGCCGCCGTGGCCCGCCGCGCGTGGGTCGAGCGGGCCGCTGGCCGCGCTCACGCCGTGGGCCACAGCCACGCGAACGCCGCGCCGGTCACGACGGCGCAGACGAGCCCGTCGAAGACGAACTTGGCCGTCGTCGTCCACGACACGCCCTTCCAGATCGAGTCGCTGACCGACGCGAAGACGTAGGCCGGCGTGGCGGCGGCGGCGGCGACGCGGAACACGTCGGCCGCGCCCGGCGCGCGCGCGAGGCCCGTCAGGTAGGCGGTGCACGCGCTGGCCACGACGCAGAACGTGAACCACTGCGCGAGCGCTGGCCCCATGCGCATCGGCCCCGCTGGCCGCACGATCAGCGTGCCGACCGGGCCGCGCGCGTACTTCGCGGCCATCGCCGGCGTCGCCATCTCCTGCATCGAGCTCGGGCAGGGGAACATGTACTGCCCCGGTCCGACGCCGAGCCGGCGCAGCGCGTCGAGCGTGCCGTCTTCGTCCGGCAGCTTGCGATAGTCGCCCTTGTGGATCGGCAGGACCATGTGCAGCACGGCGGTCGTGACGAAGACGAGGACGGCGGCGACGAGGATCGGCAGCCACAGTTGCGGCAGGCTGGTCATCGCGGGAGTGGTGCGGGCGGAACGACGGGCCGCCATGCGCGAATCACCCGTGTCCGGTTCGACCGGACGGCCGTGCCAGCGGGATCCCGGCGGGCTGATTCCCTTGCGGCGCGGCCATGCGTCCTGCCGATACTCCAGGCCGTGACCGAATTCGACCTCAAGCGCGACTGCCGCCACGTGCGGTGGGATCGGCCGTGCGCGCCGCACAAGCAGCGTGGCAAGGTCTGCGCGACGTGCGACGAGTACGCGCCGGTGCGCCATCGCGTGCTGGTGGTCAAGCTCGCGGCGACCGGCGACGTGCTGCGCACGACGGCGTTCCTGCCGGCGATCCACGCGCAGTGGCCGCAGGCGAAGGTCACGTGGCTGACGCGCCGCTCGGCTGCCGCGTTGTTCGACGGCAATCCGCTCGTCGACGAGGTGCTGACCACCGACGACGCGGTGACGGCGGCGCGCCTCGCGACGGAGTCCTTCGACGTCGTGCTCTGCCCCGACGCCGATCCCGAAGCCGCCGTGCTCGCGACGATGGCGAAGGGCCGCGAGCGCCGTGGCTACGTCCGCGATGCGCAGGGCGCGATCGTGCCGCTCGGACCGGGCGCGCAGCGATGGCTCGCGATGGGCCTGTCCGACGCGCAGAAGAAGGCCAACGTCGAGACCTACCAGGCGCTCGTCGCCGACGTGCTCGGACTGCCGCGCGATGGCGTGCGCGAGCCGATCCTCGTGCCGTCGCGCCGCGACGCCGACGAGGTGCGCGCGCTCGCCGCGGCGCTGGCCGGCAGCGGCCCGCTGGTCGGGCTCAACACCGGCGCCGGCGGCCGCTGGGCCTACAAGGTCTGGACGCGCGCGCACCAGCGCACGTTCCTCGAACTGGCGACCGACGCCGGCCTGCGCGTGTTGCTGCTCGGCGGCCCCGAGGAAGCCGAGACGCACCAGGACCTGCTGGCGGGCAGTCGCGGTCGGCCGGTGTTCGACGCGGGCAACCGCAACAGCTACGGCCGCTTCGCGGCCTGGATCGACCAGTGTGCCGCCGTCGTCACCAGCGACTCGCTCGCCGTGCACGTCGCCGCCGCGCGCAAGAAGCCGGCGGTCGTGCTGTTCGGCCCGACCTCGGCCGCCGAGATCGAGCTCTACGGCCGCGGCGAGAAGCTCGTGCCGGCGGGGCTCGACTGCCTGTGCTGCTACCTGCCGCGTTGCGATCGCGCGCCGCATTGCCAGGCGCTGATCCAGCCGGCAGACGTGCTCGCCGCCGTGCGTCGACTGCTCGCCCGCGGCTGACGGCCGGGCCAGCGTCGCCGCTCGCGCGCGCCCGCATGGGGCACTAGCCTGCGCGTCGTGGCGTTCCTCGGACTCGACGTCGGCGGCAGCAAGTGCCGCTTCGAATGGTGGCCCCGCGGCGCGCGCGCCGGCGGCGACGGCCGCAGCGTGCAGCCGGCAGTGCACGGCGTCGATGTCGCCGCCGATGGACTCGCCGCCGTGCTGCGCGACG
>JBEITC010000259.1:0-5785 GCA_040375075.1 Planctomycetota bacterium
AGACACGCGCCGACACGCCCTCCAACACGGAACGCCCTAGACACGCGCCGACACGCCCTCCAACACGGAGCGTCCTAGACACGCCCCCGCGCTCACTCCGTCGGATCGTGCCCTTCCGAGAACGGCAACGCCGCGAGGAACTTCCGTCCATACCCCTTCGTCCGCACCCTTGGATCCAGGACCACGACCTTGCCGCGGTCCTGCGCGCTGCGGATCAGCCGTCCGAATCCCTGCCGGAACTTCAGGATCGCCTCGGGCAGCGAGTGCTCCGCGAACGGATCGCGCCCCTGCTGCTTGATCAGCGCCAGCCGCGCCTGCACGAGCGGGTGCCCGGGGCTCGCGAATGGCAGCTTGGCGATGATCACCAGCGTCAGCGCGTCGCCGCGCAGGTCGATGCCTTCCCACAGCGTGTCGGTGCCGATCAGCACCGAGGTCGGCTCGGCGCGCTTGCGTTCGAGCAGCTTCTGCAGCGGCCCTTCGCCCTGCACCAGCAACTCGATGCCTGCCGCCGCCAACGCCGGTCGGAGGTGCGCCGCGACGCCGCGCACGAGGTCCCACGAGGTGCACAGGATGAGCGCGCGGCCGCCGTTCTCCAGCACGTGCTGTTCGCATTGTTCGACGACCGCTGCGCGGTACGCGGACGCGTCGCTCGGGTCGGGCATCGCCTCGGGGATGGCCATGCGCACCGCGCGGTCGTAGTCGAACGGCGAACCGACGCGCAGCGTGTCCGCCGCGTCGATGCCGAGCTGCCGGCGCAGCCAGCGGAACTCGCCGTCGTCGGGCACGCCGAGCGTCGCCGAGGTCATGATCGCCGTCGGGCCGTTGGTGAACAGGTGCTGGCGCAGCGCCGCCGAGACGTCGATCGGCGCGCCGCACAGTTGCGCGCCGTGCCGGCCCGGCTCGATCCAGCGCACCAGCGGCGTCGGCGACTCGGGGTTGTGCGTGCACAGCGCGCGCAGCGTCGCGCACAGCGCGTCGAGCCCGTTGGCGCGCGCCTGCAGCTCCATCTGCGCGTCGACCTCCGTCACCCGCGCCGCCGACTGGCCGAGCTCCATGCTCAGCGCGCGCAGCACCGGCGACAGCGGCTCCTCGATCGCCTCCGCGTGCAGCGGCATGCCTTCGCCCTTGCCGCCGCGTTGCAGTCGGTCGTCGAGGTCGGCGAAGAACGACTCGTTGTGCTGGTGCGCCTCCTCCCACAGCAGCATCGCCGCCTGGCTGCCGTGGCGGGCCAGCAGGCTGCGGGCGTTGCGGCGGCCGTGCAGGCGGCGCAGGTGCCAGCCGACGGTCGAGCGGCCGATGCGCAGGCCGAGGCTCTCGGTGGCGGTGCGCTCGAGGTGGTGCGCCTCGTCGAAGATCACGACGCGGTGCGGCGGCAGGTACGACGCGCCGGCGATGCGCAGCGCGAGGTCGGCGAAGTACAGCGCGTGGTTGACGATCAGCACCTGCGCCGTCTGCATGCGCCGCCGCGCCCGCTGCCATTGGCAGTGGTCGTAGTGCTTGCAGGCGCGGTTGAGGCAGTTGCCGTGCTCGGCCTGCACCGCTTCCCACACCTCGGGCAGCGGTTGGAAGTCGAGTTCCTGGCGCGTGCCATCCTTGGTCGACAGCGACCAGTCGACGATGCGCCGCAGCTGGCCGTGCTTCTCCGGGTCGTCGAGCAGTTCCTGTTCGCGCTCGGCCTGGTGCATGCGCCGCAGGCAGACGTAGTTGTTGCGGCCGATCGCGGTCACCGAGCTCCACTCGAACGGCAGCACCGCGTGCAGGAACGGCAGGTCCTTGTGCTCGAGCTGCTCCTGCAGCGCGATCGTGCGCGTCGACACCACGATCGGCCCTTCGCCCTGGTGCGCGTCAGCGTGCACGGCGGCGGGCAGCAGGTACGCGAACGACTTGCCCGTGCCGGTGCCGGCTTCGGCGATCAGGTGCCGCCGTTCGCGCAGCGCCGTCTCGACGGCCTTGGCCAGCGCGACCTGTTGCGGTCGCGCTTCGAAGTCCGGCAGGCGGCGCGCGATCGGCCCGCCCGGCCCGAGCAGGCCGTCGACGTCGTGGTCACTCACGCGCGTGGTCCCACCGGCAGGTCGAAGCCAGCGCCCATGCCGCCCGGCGTGTGCGGCAGGAAGTCCTGCGGCAGCAGCATGCGGTTCCAGTGCGGGAAGCGGCGGTCGTGCAGCACGGGCAGTTCCTCGTACCGCCCCGCGTCCATCATCCGCAACAGCCGCGCGCCGAGTTCGCCGTGCGTGCGCACCCAGTGGCGGCCGTGGCGCACGACCGCGCGGTGGTCGCGGAACGTGTAGTCGACCGCCAGCATCTCCGGCAGCAGCCACGCCACGCGGCGCACGCGATGCACGAGCCCGATCGCCGCGTCGCCGTGCACGAGCACCTGCCGCAGTTGGAACGCGCCGGTCAGCCAGCCGAGCAGCAGCAGGCCGCCGGGCAATGTCAGCGCGGCGAGCCAGAACCGCGCCAGCAGCCAGTCGCGCTGCAGGTGCAGCATGCCGCCGCGCACGCGGCTCCGGTTGGGATCGTCGGGCAGGTACTCGACCGCGCACACGTCGCCGACGCGGCGTTCGCCCGGCGTCAGGAAGCAGCCGCCGACGAGGCGCACGCCTTGCACGCGGAACTCGTAGCGCACTTGCTGGCGCAGGCTGCCGTCGGGGAACGGCCGCACCGGCCAGACCAGCGTCAGCTTGCCGTCGGCGATGGCGACCGGGCCCTGGTCGAGTCGTGCTGCGTCCGACGGCTTGCCGCCGGACTGCAAGAACATCAGCCACGCCACCAACGTCCCGCACACCACGAGCAATCCGCCGACGATGGCCAGCGGCCAGCGGCGCGCCAGCAGCGGGCCCCAGCGGACCAGCCGCGGCGCCGGCGGGATCTTGCGCACTTCGTGCCTCATGGCGGGGCGACCATGAAAGCGCGGCGGGCGCGTCGGGTCGAGGCGGGGCCGGCGCTAGGCCGGCGCCGGCTGGCCGTGCGCCGCGAGCAGCCAACGACGGAACGCCACCAGCGCCGGCAGTTCGGCGCGGCCTTCGGGTCGCGCCAGGAAGTAGCCCTTGCCGGTCGCGAGCTTGCTGTCGGCGATCGCTTCGACGACCTCGCCGCTCGCGAGTTCGCCGTCGCAGACGAACGTCGGCAGCACGGCGACGCCGAGCCCGGCGATCGCCGCCTGCAGCACCATCTGGTGGTGCTCGAAGCGCGGGCCGCGCCGGCCGTCGACGCCCGCAGCGCCCTTCTGCTTGAGCCACTCGTCGTACGCGTGCGGTCGCGTCGCCATCTGCAGCAGCGTCGCGCGCCGCAGGTCCTCGGGACGCTGCAGCCCGAGCCGTTCGCGGTAGCCGGCGCTGCACACCAGCACGACGTCTTCGTCCATCAGCTTGTCGAGGCGCGCGCCGGGCCAGTGCGCGTCGCCGTGGTGGATCGCGGCGTCGAGGTCGGCGCCGCCGAAGTCGAACGGCACGAGGCGCGTGGTGAAGTGCACCTCGATGTCCGGATGCGCGGCGACGAAGCCGGGGAAGCGGGGGATCAGCCAGCGCGTGCCGTAGGTCGGCAGGATGGCGAGCTGCAGCACGCCGCCGCCGCGGCGCAGCGTGCGCAGCTCGAGCGCCGCCGACTCCAGCCGGTCGAAGGCGCTGCGGACGTGCTGCAGGTAGCGCTCGCCAGCGGCGGTCAGGCGGATGCGCTGGCGTTCGCGGCGGAACAGCTCGGCGCCGAGGTGCTGCTCGAGCGCTTGGATCTGCCGGCTGATCGCGCCCTGGGTCAGGCTGAGTTCGCGGGCGGCGGCGGTGACGCTGCCGTGGAAGGCCGCCGACTCGAAGGCTTGCAGGGCGGCGGTGGTAGGGAGGGTTCGGGCCACATGATGAGGATAGCTCAACAACTCATGCGGAGAAGTCGTGGCCCAACTGCTCGCCCGCCTGCGTCCATGACCTAGTGTTTTGCCGAACTGATGACGACCGTGTGCACGCCGCCCCCGCGCATGAACCGCCGCTGACCATGACCAACCTGCATGAAACGGCCCTCTGGGCCCTGCTCGACCGCGCCGTCGGCACCGCCCGGACGGTGCGCCTGTTCGAGGTCCTGACCGTGCACCCGACCCTGCTGCAGCCGCGCCGCGGCGTGATCGCGCGGGCCGAGCTGGCGCAGGCGCTGACCATGCTGCTGTTCGAGGACGTCACCCGCCGCGTGCCGATGGCGCAGGCCTACGTCGGCGACGCCGCCCGTGCCGGCCGCAAGCTGGTGTTCGATCACGGGGCGCTGCGCACCGTCGCGACCGACTGCGGCGCGCTGCCCGGCGGCATCGCCGCGTTCGCCCGCATCCTCGAGCCGCTCGGCTTCGCCGTCGCGGGCGTCTACCCGCTCGACCGCCTCGGCATGACTGGCCGCGCCTTCGCGCACCGCGACCTGCCGACCGCGATCGCGCAGTTCTTCGTCAGCGAACTGCACCCCGAGCGCTTCAGCCCCGCCTTCCAGGCGGCCGTCGCGCGCGTCGTCGGCGGCTCGCGCGATCCGCTGCCGCTGGCCAGCAAGGCGATGCTCGCCGACCTCGCCGCGCGCGGCGAACTCGCGTTCGACGACGCGTGCCAGCTGTTGCCCAATCTCGTCTGCTGCTTCGACCGCCAGCACCAGGAGCCGCGCGTCGGCGACTACGAAGCGCTGCTCGCCGAGTCGCCGGAGATGGCGTGGATCGCGACCGAGGGCAACGCCTTCAACCACGCCACCGACCGCGTCGACGACGTCGTCGCCACCGCCGCCGACCAGCGCCGCCGCGGCCGGCCGGTGAAGGCCGACGTCGAGGTCAGCCGCAGCGGCCGCGTGCGCCAGACGGCGTTCCGCGCCGCCCAGGTCGAGCGCCTGTTCGTCGACGCCGACGGCAGCCTGGTGACGCGCACGGTGCCGGGCAGCTTCCACGAGTTCATCAGCCGCGCCGAGGAAGCCCCGGGCGTGCTCGACCTGCGCTTCGACAGCGGCAACGCGACGGCGATCTTCGGCATGACGACGGCGCGGTGACCGGCGCGGTTGGCGCGGCGGCGACTGCGCGCCGAAGTCACCGCCAGGAACGGGTCACAATGCGGTGTCGCCGGGCGCCGTGCCGCGCGAAGATGCCGCGCCGGAGGAACCCCATGACGCCACGCGCCGCCGTCCGCTTGTTCGCGTTCGCCATCCTGTCGCTAGCCGCCGCCTGCGCCACCTCGAGCAAGGTGCTGCAGGACGACCTCACGACGCCCGCCGACCTGCGCGCGCCCGCGCTCGGCGCGGTGACCTTCCGCTTCGACGACTGGGCCAACGCCGAGCCGTACGACGTGCAGAAGGCGCGCGAGAACGAAGCCGAGTGGGTGAAGACGATCGGCGAAGCGTTCTCGGAGCGCGCCGCGCGCAAGTTCCCCGGCGGTGGCGAGCCGTCGAAGGTCGACATCGCGATCATCGACCTCGACGCCGGCAGCAAGACGGCGCGCTACTTCGTCGGCTTCGGCGCGGGCGCTGGCATGATCGTCGCCGACGTCACGGTCGCCGGCCACGGCAGCTTCCGCATCACCAGCAAGGTCAGCGGCGGCTGGTTCGGCGGCTCGTTCCTCACCGCGCTGCGCAAGCTCGGCCGCGAGATCGCCGACCACCTCGCCGAGCGCGCGAGCCGCTGACCGCCGTGGCGGTCGTGTGCGCGCTCGGGTAACAACACGCCATGGCCGCTGACGCACTGACCGACGACCTGCTGGCTGCGCTCGGCGAGCGCGGCGTGCTGACGAGCCCGACCGACCGCGCGCGCTTCGAGACCGGCTGGCGGTACGGCAAGGGCACC
>JBEITC010000588.1:0-2073 GCA_040375075.1 Planctomycetota bacterium
CGCCAGCTGCAGAAGTCGCGCGCGCACGACCGCCGGATCCTCCTCCTGGAACAGCGCGATGCTCTCCTCGACCGCCATCAGCTTGGCGGCGTACGCGTCGTTGCCCTGCTCCCAGTGGTCGAGGAACGCGAGGTTCGCCAGCGCGGTCGCGTAGTGCGTCAGCAGCGCGTCGAGGCGCGCGCGCACGTCGGGAGGCAACGCCGCCCCGACCAGGACCGCGCCGAACTCCTCGCCGCGGAAGCGCAGCGGCAGCCGTTGGCCGGCCGGCAGGCGCCACGCATCGGGCGCGACGACGTCGCCCGCGCGCAGCGGGCAGGCGCCGACGACGAGGCGGACCGTCGACGAGACGCCATCGTCCTCGTTGACGCACACGGCCGCGGGCACGCCGGGCACGAGGCTCGCGAACTCGGCCAGGAAGGCGCGATCGAGTTCGTCGTCGGTGCGGAGCGCGTGCAGCTCGGCGAGGGCCGAGAGCGAAGACTGCCGCGGGACTGGCGCGAGGAGCGGCACGGACGCCTCAGCCGCCGGCGCTCCCGAAGGCGGCGACGGCGCCGTCCATTGCGGCGGCCAGCTCGTCGCGGAGTCCGAGCCACGTCTCCTCGGTCAACCCGAGGATTGCGAAGTCGGCGACGTGCACCTCGGCCGGCGGCTGCATGCCGCGCAGGTAGCCGGTGCCGCGCTCGTGCGCGAGGGCCTCGGCGAGCCGCACCACGGCGGCGAGCCGGTCGGCCTCGCCGACCGGCGTGTCCTGGTGCGCACGGACGACGTGCTGGATCTCCGGCGCGAGGTTCCACTTGGCGACGACCAGCGCGCCGGCCTCGGTGTGGTCCATGCCGAAGCGCCGACGCTCCTGTTCGCAGATGTGCGCTTGCGAGCCGGCGAGCGGCATCGCGTCGCCCGCGAAGCCGATCAGGAGCAGCTTGCCGATGTCGTGCAGCAGTCCGGCGACGAAGGCGATCTCGGCGTCGTCGATGCCGAGCTTGCAGCGCGTGGCCAGATGGCGCGAACCGGCGGCGACGCACACCGCGTGCAGCCAGAGGCCCTTCGGCTCGTGGCCGTAGAAGCGGAAGTCGCGCTGCAGGTAGCGGGCCGCGCTGGTCGCCAGCACGAGGCTGCGGACGCCGCGGAAGCCGAGCACCATGACCGCGTCCTTGATGGTCCGGATCGGCCGGTTGAGGCCGTAGAACGGCGAGTTGACCATCGCGAGCATCTTGGCGACCAGCACCTGGTCGTTCTGCAGCAGCGCCTCGAGGTCCGCCGGCTCCGTGGTCTGCTCGTTGAGCACGCCGAGCAGGCGCGTGACGAGGTCCGGCAGCGGCGGAATCAAGTCGCTCTTCTGCAGGATGTCGCGACGGGTGGTCTCCCGTTGCGCCAGCACATTCAGCGTCGCGCGGCTCATGCCATAGTCCTTGTCGATCGGCCTCGGCGTTGTTTCGGCGTTCGGCCGCTGGGCCTGAAGGCGTACCGCTGGGCACGTTCCCAACGCGGGAACCGCGCCGGGCGGCGCAGGGGCGCGGCCCCGCGGCGGCCACGTCTGCGTCGCCGCTCGCGCGCGGACCCGCCAGACGCCGATAGCAGCGGCGTGACCACGACCGCCGCCCACCACCGCTCCGCCGCGTCCGGGTTCGGCCTGCTGCGCGAACTCGCGTGCGGCGCGCTGGCGATGGTCGCGCTGCAGGTTTTCGTCGTGCAGGTCAACGTCGTGCGCGGCGCGTCGATGGAGCCCAACCTGCGCGACGGCGACCGCCTCGTCGTCGACCGGCTCGGCTGCGCGCTCGGCGAAGCCCGACGCGGCGACATCGTCGTGCTGGAGAGCCCGATCGAGGCGGGCATCGCCTACGTCAAGCGCGTCGCAGGCGTCGCCGGCGACCGCGTGGCGCTGCGCGGTGGCCGGCTGTTCGTCAACGGCGCGCCGGCAGACGCCGACGCGTGCATCCTCGACGGCGGCGACCTGCCGGAGACGCCGGTGCCGGACGACCACGTGTTCGTGCTCGGCGACAACCGTCCGGCCAGCGCCGATTCGCGCGCCTTCGGACTCGTGCCGTGCGCGCTGTTGCGCGGCGTGGCGCGCGC
>JBEITC010000170.1:0-7720 GCA_040375075.1 Planctomycetota bacterium
CAGCGCCTGGAACGGGCCGGACCAGAGGCTCAGGTCCTGCACCTCGATCGCCGGCGCCCGGTGCTCGGGCAGGTTGAGGATCGTGGTGCGGGTCTTCAGGGACATGGAATCAGCCAAAGCGTCCCTCCAGGTAGTCGATCGTGCGCTGGTCCTTGGCGCCGTTGAACAGGTCCTCGGTCGGCGCCTGCTCGACGCAGCGGCCGCCGAGGAAGAAGGCGGTGCGCGCGGCGAGGCGGCGCGCCTGCTGCACGAGGTTGGTGACCAGCACGATGGTCAGTTCCTGGCGCAGCTCCTTGAGCACCTCCTCGATGCGCATCGTCGTCACGGGGTCGACGGCGATCGAGAACTCGTCGAGCAGCAGCATCTCCGGCTCCTGCGACAGCGCGCGCGCGATCGTCAGGCGCTGCTGCTGGCCGCCGCTGAGCAGCGAGCCGAGGTTCTTGAGCCGGTCCTTCACCTCGTCCCACAGCGCCGCGCGCCGCAGGCTGCGCTCGACGATGCCGTCGAGCTCGGACTTCGCCTTGACGCCGCGCAGGCGCGGCGCGAGCGCGACGTTGTCGTAGATCGACAGCGGCAGGCCGACCGGCAGCGGGAACACCACGCCGATGCGGCTGCGCAGCGCGTACAGGTTGCGCACCGTGCGCAGGTCGCGGCCGGCGAAGGTGATCGTGCCGTCGACCTGCATCTCCGGCACGAACTCGTCCATGCGGTTGAGCGCGCGCAGGAACGACGTCTTGCCGGCGTTGGCCGGGCCGATGATGCCGAAGATCTCGTTCGGCCGGACGTCGAGGTCGACGCCCTGGAGCGCGACCTTCTCGCCGTAGCGGATCGAGAGGTTGCGCACGGTGAGCAGCGCCGGCGGCGCCGCGACGGGGGACGGGCCGGCGGTCACCACTTCTTCCTCCCGCGCAGCCGCATGCGGAACCAGATGGCGAGCGCGTTCATCGACAGCACGACGAGGATCAGCGTGAGGGCGACGGCGAAGGGCACGTGCCGCGGCACGTTGGTCACCTGCGTCGAGACGTTGAACAGGTGCAGCGACAAGGCCATGGTCTTGTCGAACACGCCGTTGGGAAACAGCTGCCGGAAGAACACGGCGCCGGTGAACATGATCGGCGCGGTCTCGCCGACAGCGCGGCAGACGACCAGGATCAGGCCGGTCAGGATGCCGCTGCCGGAGTTCGGCAGCACGATCCGCCAGATGGTCTGCCAGCGCGTCGCGCCGAGGTTCCACGTCGCCTCACGGAACGCCTTCGGCACCGCTTGCAGCGACTCCCGCGTCGCGACGATCACGACCGGGAGGGTCATGACCGCGAGCGTGCAGCTCGCCGCCAGGATCGACTTGCCGAACTGCAGGAAGTGCACGAAGGCGCCGACGCCGAACAGCGCGTGCACGATCGACGGCACGCCGGCGAGGTTGACGATGGCGACGTTGATCGTGCGCGTCAGCCAGTTGTCGCGCGCGTACTCGCTGAGGTAGATCGCGGCGGCCACGCCGACCGGCAGGGCGACGACCAGCGCGACGGCGGTGAGCCAGATGGTGCCGACCAGAGCGGTCGCGATGCCGCCGGCGGCGCCGTTCTCGCGCGGCTTCTCGAGGAAGAACGACAGCGTCATCCCCGGCCAGCCCTCGACGAGCAGCACGCCGACGATGCCGAGCGCCGGGATCAGCAGCAGCAGCGTGATCACCAGGAAGCCGGCCTTGGCCACGCCCTGGCTGGCGAGGCTGCGGCCCTCGAGCGCGGTGGGCGCAAACGGGTTGGCGCCGGTCATGCCATCCTCCGCCGGCCGCGCACGATCCAGTCGGCCGTCAGGTTGATCGCGAAGGTGATGACGAACAACAGCATCCCGAGGACGAACAGGACCTGGTAGTGGTCGCCGCCGACCGCGGCCTCGCCGAGCTCGGCGGCGATCGTGGCCGTCAGGGTCGCGGCGGAGTCGAAGATGCTGCTCGGGATCATCAGGCGGTGGCCGCTCGCCATCAGCACGGCGATGGTCTCCCCGAAGGCTCGGCCGATGCCGAGCAGCACGGCGGCCGACAGGCCGGGGCGGGCATGCGGCAGCACGACCTTCCAGACCACCTGCCACTTGGTCGCGCCGAGCGCCTCGGCGGCCTCACGGTAGCTGTCGGGCACCGCCTTGAGCGCGTCCTCGGCGATCGTCGCCATGATCGGCGCCGCCATCAGACCGAGGATGATGCCTGCGTTGAGCACGTTGAGGCCGACCTGGACGCCGAAGAGATCCTGGATCACCGGCTTCATCACGTGCAGGCCGATCACGCCCCAGACCACCGACGGGATCGCCGCCAGCAGCTCGATGCCGATCTTCAGCCACTCCCGCTGCTTGCCACGCGCGAACTCGCCGACGTACACCGCGGCGCCGAACGCCAGCGGCACGGCGATCGACATCGCCACCAGCGTGATGAACGCCGTGCCGGCGATCAGCGGCAGCGCACCGTAGCTCGGCGGCTCGACGGTCGGCTCCCAGCGCACGCCGGTCAACAACGTGACGAGGTCCAGGCGGTTGGCGATGAACTCGATGCCCTGGCTGGCGATGAAGCCGAAGATTGCGACGATGAAGAGGATCGCCGAGATGCCGCCGCCCATGACTACGACTCGCATGGCGAGGTCCTGCCACCACGCGCGGTTGCGCGTGTCGAGCGCCGCGGCCCAGGCGGGCTGTGGCGGCGCCGTCGTCGGGTCGTTGCTCGTGGGCGCCACGGTCAGCTCGCCTGTTCGCCGCGCAGGCGCTCCATCAACTCTCGCACCTTCGGCGTGAGGTGGCGGTAGGCCGCTTCGGGATCCCCTGCGGGAACGTCCCAGACCAGCATCGTGGTGTGGAACGGAGCCTTGCCGATGCGCTCGCGCGCCTCCTTGCCGAAGCCGACCACGATCTGGAACTCGTCGAGCTGCGGCAGCAGCGTCGCCAGCGGCGCCGGCCACGCCTTCTGCAGGTCGACGCCGACCGTCTGGCCGAACGCCTTCCAACGGGCGTCGATCTCCTCTGCGGCGTCCCAGCCGGCGCTGCGATAGCGGCCGCTCTGCGGAAACGCCTTGCGCGTGAAGTGCTCCGCCAGCTGGCTGAGACCGTCGTTCTTCGCGTCGACGAACAGGATCTGGAAGGTCTTCTCGCCCTTCGTCTTGCCGGTGGCGACGAAGATCGTCTCCTCGCAGATGTTCTTGGCCTGGTGGATGACGCGCTCCAGCCGGTTGAGCGTCGCCATCAGCGAGAACAACTCCGGCACGGGGCGGCTGTCGGCCTCGCCTTCCTTGACCAGGTCGGCGAAGACCTTGTCGAAGTAGCGGGCGAACTGCGCCGCCGATGCGAGCGTGGCGTTGGCCAGCGCGACGTCCTTGCCTTGGAAGCTGCGCATGCCGTCGGCGAGCAGGCGGCGCGCCTGCTCGCACATCATCTCGATGTCGCGCGCGACGATGGCCGGCGGCGTAGCCGTGAGTTGCGCGGCGCTGCGCGAGATCGTCGCGGCGTAGTCGCCGATGCGCTCGAGCGCGATGTTGAGCCGCAGCACCGCGGAGACGTAGCGCAGGTGGCCGGCGCTCGGCAGGTGCCGCGCCACGAAGGCGTGGCAGAGCCGGTCGAGCTCGCGCGTCTGGCGGTTGATCGTGTAGTCGCCGATCACCGTCTCGGCGGCGAGGTCCTTGTCGACGCGCAGCATCGAAGTCACCGCGTCGTCGATCGCCTTGATCACGGCCTGGCCGACGATGCCGACGAGGTCCTGGATCCAGTTGAGGTCGCGCTGGAGGCGTTCTTCGTAGTGGGACACGGCGGGGAGGCTCGAGGGTCGGTTGGCGCCGACCGCGACGGCGATCGGCAGGAGGCTCATGCGACCGCCTGCGCCCGTCGCGGTCGAGCACGAAATCGCTCGTGATGCGTCGGCGCGAGTGGCGTCGGCCGAGGCTGGCGCAGCGGAACTCAGAGCTTGCGCAGCGGGATGTAGCCCTTGTCCTGCAGCACCTTCTGGCCGGCGTCGCTGACGATCCAGTCGATGTAGCCCTTGACGTCACCGGTGGCCGCGCCCTTGGTGATCATGAAGAGCGGGCGGCGGATGGCGTAGCTGCCGTCGAGCACGCTGTCGACCGTCGGCATCACCGGCGCCGAGCCGGCGGCCTTGATCACCGGCACCACGCGCACCTGGTCGGTGGCATAGGCGATGCCGCTGTAGCCGATGGCGCTCTTCGTCTTGGCGCAGAAGTCGACCACGTCCTTGCTGCCGTTGAGGTTGTTGCACTCCGGCTTGAAGCGGCCCTTGTCGCCGCCGAGCACGGCTTCGCGGAAGAACTCGTACGTGCCGCTGTTGTTCTGGCGGCTGGCGAGCACCACCGGGTCGGCGGCGCCGCCGAGGTCGACGCCGAGGTCGCTCCACTTGGTCAGCTTGCCGCCGTCGCCGAACAGCTCCTTGAGCTGGTCGACGGTGATCGCCTTCAGCGGGTTGTCCTTGTGGACGTAGATCGCGATGCCGTCGTAGCCGATCGAGGTGTGGACGGGCGTGTAGCCCTGCTTCTTGGCCTCGTCCTCCTCCTTCTCCTTCATCTTGCGGCTGCTGTTCGCGATGTCGACGTCGCCCGACATCATCGCCGCGATGCCGACGCCCGAGCCGCCGCCGGAGACCGACACGATCACCTCCGGCATGACCTTCTGGTAGGCCTCGGCGAGCGCGCCAGCGACTTCGAGCATGGTGTCGGAGCCGAGGTTCTGGATCTCCTGCTTGCCGCCGCCGCAGGCGACGGAGACGAGGCAGGCGGAGGCGAGGACGAGTGCGAGCTTCATGCGGTAGGTCTCGGGGGTGAGGCTTGGGCGCAAATGCGCCAGAGCAGCATCGTCGGCTTCGTGAAGCCAGCGAGGAACTTCCGTGAAGGAAGTGTGAAGATCGCGGTTGCCGCCCTGGTGGCGAGGCCGCGAATGCTTCACCCTGCCTGCGGTGGCAGTCCGTCGGGGCCGGCCTTTTCGCCCGGTGGCCGGTGGCGGAACCGCCGGCTCTGCCAGAACCACTGCTCCGGGGCCTCGGCGACCGCCTGGGTCAGGCCGCCGTTGATGCGCGCCGTGATCGCGAGCATGTCGGCGTCGCGGTCGCCGGTGCCGGCGTCGGCGATGACGTCCAGCACGCGCAGCCGGTAGCGCATCGGTCCGGTCCGCAGCACGGCGACGACGGCGATCGGCGCGCCGGTGGCGAGGTGCAGCAGCGCTGGACTGGCGACGGTCTTCGAAGCGGTGCCGAGGAACGGCGCCTCGACGGCGCTGTGCTTGCCGCCGCCGTCGGCGAGGATGCCGACCGCTTCCTTGCGCTCGAGCACCTTGAGCAACGTGCGCAGCACGTTCTTGCGCGCGACGACGGTCTGGCCGGTGCCCGTGCGCAGGCGCTCGATCAGTCGATTGAGCGCCGGCAGGGGGCTTGGCCGGAAGACGCTGGTCAGCGGCACGCCGAGCAGGCCGGCGGCGTGGCCGGCGACGTCCCAGACGCCGATGTGGCCGGTGGCGCAGATGAGGCCCTTGCCCTGCGCGTAGGCCGCCTGCAAGCGGGGGAACTCGGCGAGGTCGACGTGCGCGGCGACGTTGGCCGCAGTGATGCGGCGCATGCGGCAGAAGTCGACGGCGATCCAGGCGATGTGCTGCGACCAGCGCCACAGGTGCCGGGGCGGGCGCGTCGGGCCCAGCGGCGAGCCGGGCCGGAAGGCGATGCGGCAGTTGCGCCAGTAGCCGCTGGTGCGGCGGCCGCCGCGGTCCTTGGCGCACCACCACAGGAACCACGGCACGGCCAGCAGCGTGCCGAAGCCGTACGCGAGCGCCGTCGGCAGCGCGCCGATCGCGGCGATCAACGCGGCGACCACGCCAACGGCGGCGCGTTGCCACAGCGCGTCGCGCGACGGCTGCCGCGGCGTGTCGTTGTCGTCGTCGCTCATCGGGCGGGGGCCGCCGTCGGCGCGGCGGGAACGCGCACCATGGCGAGGCAGAGCAGCGCGATCAACAGTTGCGCGCCCTGCGCCAACATCGCCGGCTTGGCGCCGGCGTGGTACTCGACGAGCCCGTAGACGGCGCTGCCGACCACCGAGAGCTTCACGGTGATGCCGTAGAGGCCGAAGTACTCGCCGATCCGGTCGGGCGGAGCCAGCAGCACGATGACCGTGCGGCCGGCCGTCCACACGCCGGCGAGGCCGTAGGCGCCGCCGACGACCAGCGTCAGCGTGTACCCGAGCTCGGAGTTGCCGCCGAACAGCGCGCCGCCGGAGAGCGCGAGCAGCAGCGCCCAGCCGCTGCTGCGCATGACGCGCAGCGGCGCGCGGTCGCTGAGCCGGCCCTGGACGATGCCGAACACGAGCGCGAGCCCGTTGAGCAGCAGGCCGAGCACGATCACGAAGTCGCGGATCGCGCTCTCGCCCGCGAACGTCATGCCGAGCAGGCGCAGCGGGCCGGCCGCGGCGGCCGCGCGGAACACCGACGCCGTGAAGTCGGCGAAGTAGAGGACGGCGGTGTTCAGCACGTCGACGAGGCAGAAGTTGCCGACGAGGAACCACAGCAGCGCGCGCTGGCGCGGCAGTTCGCGCAGCGTCGCGCCGAGCCGCGCGAACGCCGCCCGCACCGCAGCCTTCGAGCCGTCGCCGCGCGGCCGGCGCGGATCGCGGACCAGCAGCAGGCACGGCGCGGCGATGACGAGGAACAGCAGCGCCGCCAGCGGGAAGCGCGCCGCATCGCCGACCGGCAAGGGCAGCAACACGGCGAGCACGAGGATGGTGCCGAAGTAACCGAGCCCCGTGCCGAGCCCGCCGAGCCGGCCCTCGCTGCCCGGCGTGGCGACGGCCGGCAGCAGCGCGTTGTAGAACAGCAATCCGAGGTTGTAGCTGACGTTGGCGACGAAGAAGAACGCCAGCAACCAGCCCGGCGCGACGTCGGCGCCGAAGGCGGCGGTCGCAGCGATGCACAGCAAGGTCGCCGTGACGAGGTAGCCGCGCGTCCGCGCCGTCTGGTCGAGCAGCGCGCCGAACACCGGCACCAGCAGGCCGGCGACCGTCATCGACGCGAACTGCACGAAGCCCAGTCCGCGGAGGTCGTCGCCGAGCGCCTGCTTGGCGTACGGCGTGAACAGGTAGGTCAGCGTCGCCGCGTAGACGGTGTTCGCGAGGTCGTAGAGGACCCACGCGGCGGCGCGCAGCCGGCCGGGCGTCGACGACGGAACGGCGGTCGCCTGCATCGCGCCAGTGTCGCCGCGGCGGCGCGGCGGGCAAGCGCGCGGCCGCCGGGTTCGTTGGTGCGTCGACGCGCGGTCGTCGGCATGATCGATGCCATGATCGTCAAGGACGTGATGCGCCGCGACGTCCGCTGCGTGCGGCTCGGCGACCGCCTCGACGCGGCGGCGCGTGCGATGTGGGAGCAGGATTGCGGCTGCGTGCCGGTGGTCGACGGCAACGGCGCCGTCGTCGGCATGCTGACCGATCGCGACCTGTGCATGGCCTCGTGGACGAAGAGCAAGGCGCTCGGCGAGGTCCCCGTGACCGCGGCGATGGCGACGATCGTCCGCACCGTCCGGCCGGACGACGGCTTGTCGACAGCACTCGCGGCGATGGCGTCGCTGCAGGTGCGCCGCCTGCCGGTCGTCGACGCCCGCGGCGTCTGCATCGGCCTCGTCGCGCTCAACGACCTCGTCCGCGTCGCCCACGACCGTCCGACGGCGCTCGCCCCCGCGGCGCTCGTCGGCGCGCTCGCCGCGATC
>JBEITC010000564.1:0-2301 GCA_040375075.1 Planctomycetota bacterium
CCTCCGGCAGCGGCGCGGCCGCGGGGCGCTTGGCCGACGAGCGCTCGGCCGACGGCCCCTGCGCTCCGGCAGCGGCGACGAGGAGCCCGAGGACGGCCAGCGCGTGCGACGTTCGACCCATGCCAGCGGCCTATCGGCGCCGCAGGCGGTCCTGCCGCAGTCGAAATGGCGACCGCAGCCGGTCAGGCCTTCGCGACGACGCCGAGCTGCTCGGCGAGCACGGTCAGGAAGGCGCCGACGTCGGTCACGACGCCCTGGCTCTGCGCCGAGCCGCGGTCGCTGAGCTTGCTGACCACCGCCGGGTGGATGTCGACGCAGACGGTCAGCACGTCGGCGGGGATCATGTTGCCGGTGCCGATGCCGTGCAGCATCGAGCTGAGGATGATCACGAGTCCGGCGTTGTCGACGATCTTCGCGTAGCCGGCCTGCGCCTCGATCAGGTCCATCTGCGTGTCGGGCAGCGGACCGTCGTCGCGGATCGAGCCGGCGAGGCAGTACGGCACCTTCGCCTGCACGCACGCGTGCATGATGCCGGACCTCAGGATCCCCTGCTCCACGGCGGCGGGGATGCTGCCGGCGCGGCGGATCGTGTTGATCGCGCGCATGTGGTGCATGTGGCCGTGCACCGCCGGCCGGCCCTTCTGCAGCTCGATGCCGAGGCTGGTGCCGAACAGCGCGACCTCGATGTCGTGCACCGCGAGCGCGTTGCCGCTCAGCAGGCCGTCGACGAGGCCGGCGCGCAGGATCGCGGCGAGCGTCGGCGCGGCGCCGACGTGCACGACCACCGGGCCGGCGACGAGGATGACCTTGCGGCCCTCTGCGCGCACGCGCTTCCACTCGGCGACGACCTCCTCGACCTGCGCGGCGAGGCGACGCTCGGAGCTGACGCCGCCCTGCATGAAGCCGAACTTGCCGTCCTGCAGCTTGCGCGTCGTGAAGGGCGTGATGCGGATGCCGGCGAAGCCGACGATGACCTTCTGGCCGATGCGCAGGTCGCGCAGCTTGACGCACCGCAGCGCGCCGCCGCCGTCGTCGACGATGGTCGCGTCCATGCGCTGGTTCTGCACCGGCAGCCACTGCCCGGCGACGCGCGCCTCGGTGGCGAGATTGGTCGTCGAGTAGAAGCCCTCCGGCGCGGTGCCGGCGATGTCGACCACGGCCCACACGGCGTCCTGCGTGTCGGTCTCGGACAGGCCGAGCGACATCAGGTCGGCGCGGATGCGCTCGAAGGCCTTCTGGTCGGGCGCCGAGACCTCGAGCACGAGGAACGTCTCGTCGTTGCGCTGCTTGCCGACGTCGAGCTGGACGATGCGGTAGCTGGCGCCGGCGGCCTGCGCCGCCTCGAGCGCGTCGGACATCAGGCCGGAGTCGATCAGGTGGCCGCGGGCCTGGAAGTTGGCGACGACGTGCTTGCTCACGCGGCCGAAGGTAGCCGCCGCGCGGCCCGCCGGGAACGGCGCGCGGCCTTCCGGCGGCTCAGGCCAGCGCGGGCCAGAGGTAATCGAGCGTCAGTTCGCCGTCCGCGGCGACGGCCAGCAGGTCGCCGCCGAGCCGACGCTGCACGAACAGCGACGCCGCGAGCCCGGCGGTCAGCGCGCCGCCGCCGATCGCCTTGAGCCAGCCGGTCGCCCCGGCGAGCAGCCGGACGGTCTCGGCGGCGACCGCCGGATCGACGCCGGCGGCGACGAGGCGGACGCGGGCCCAGCGCCGCGGCCTGCCGTCGCCGACCGCGAAGGTGTCCGCGTCGGCCACGATGCGCAGCGTCGGCGGCTTCATCTCGCAGATCGCGATCATGCCGTGCCACAGCGACTGCACGGACTCGGCGATCTCGGTGCGCAGCAGCGGCGGCTGCGGCGACGGCGCCCATTCGACCTTCACGCCCCGCTGCAGGAACGACTTGTTGGCCGTCGTCAGCGCCTCGTCGACGAGCGCCGTCAGCGCGGCGCGCGAACGGTCGCCGGTCGGCCGCGTCAGCATGCGCGCGACGCTGCGCATCAGCTGCGCGCCGTGCTGCGTGCCCTGCGTGAGTTCCTGCAGGATCTGCACGTCGACCGGGTCGACGACGAGCGGCCGCACCATGGCGGCGAGGCCGATCGCCGCGTTCAGCATGTTGTTGAAGTCGTGCACGATCGTGCCCGACGCCTTCGCGAGCGCGCGCAGCCGCGCCAGCTCGACCTGCGCGGCGCCAGCGCGCCACGCGTCGGTGGTCTCGGTCGCCAGCAGCCAGTCGGCGCCGTCCGCCGCGACGAGCCGGAGCCGCCAGTGGCGCGCGCGCACGCTCACCGCCACCGCCTCGCCGGC
>JBEITC010000617.1:0-1904 GCA_040375075.1 Planctomycetota bacterium
CGCCGCCCTGGCCGCCCTGGCCGCCGCGACCGCCGCCTTGGCCGCCGCCGCCCGCGCCCGCTTCGCCACCGCGCCGCTCCTGGCCGCCCTCGTTGACGTAGGTCATGCCGAGCTTGGCGGCGCCGATGCCGGTCAGGAACGTCGCCCGCGCCGGCGTGCAGCGCGGCGCCGACACGTAGAAGTCCGAGAAGCGCATGCCCTCGGCCGCGAGCCGCTCGATCGCAGGGGTCAAGCCGGCGGGTCCCTTGGCGGCCGGCAGGCGATCGTCCATCGCCACCGACGTGCTCGCCCACCCGGCGCCGGTGCCCTCGAACTGCACGAAGACGAAGTTGGGCCGCGAGGCCGCGGTCGTCGGCGCACCGCCGGGCACGAAAGGGCGAGCCTCCGACGGGGCGCCACCGGGCGAGCGCCGGGGCGCTTCCTGGGCGACGAGTTGCGCCAGCACGGCGACGACGAGGACGGTGAGGCGTAGCACCGGCAGTGGCATGGGCGGCCCGGTAACGAAGCCCGAGCCCGCACCCCCACGCCTACGCAGAAAGGCCGGTGGCCGACGTCAGGTCAATCCCTACGCTGCGCAACCCCGCTGCCTTCGGACGGATCCACCATGCCAGCCGCCCCACTGCCGCCGAACGAGACCCAGCGCCTCGAAGCGCTGCACCGCTACCGCCTGCTCGACACCGCCGCCGAGCCCGCCTACGACGACCTCGCGGCGCTGGCGAGCCAGATTTCCGGCGCGCCGATCGCCGTGATGTCGTTGGTCGACGAGCACCGCCAGTGGTTCAAGGCCAAGGTCGGGCTCGACGCGACCGAGACGCCGCGCGAACACGCCTTCTGCGCGCATGCGATCCTGCACGACGAGACCCTGGTCGTCGAAGACGCCACCCAGGACGCGCGCTTCCGCGACAACCCGCTGGTGACCGGCAGCCTCGGCATCCGCTTCTACGCCGGTGCGCCGCTGATCACCAACGACGGGCACGCGCTCGGCACGCTGTGCATCATCGACCAGAAGCCGCGGCAGATCAGCGACGCGCAGCGCGCAGCCCTGGCGACCCTCGCGCGACAGATCGTCGCGCATGCGGAGTTGCGGCACACGGCGGACCTGCTCGCGCAGGCGCTCGAGAACGAACGGAAGCTGCAGCTGCTGCTGCCGATCTGCGCGTGGTGCAAGTGCGTGCGCAAGGACGACGGGTACTGGCAGCAGGTCGAGAAGTACCTGACCGAGACCGTCGGCGTGCGCCCGAGCCACGGCATCTGCCCCGACTGCGCGGAGAAGCTGGAGCGGAGCTAGGGGCGGGTCGGGTCGGGTCGGGTCGATACCGATCCGTGTTGGTTGGCATGTCGGCGCGGCGCGCCCGGACCGGCCCGTATTGGCCACCCTGTCGGCGCGGCGCGCCCGGACCGCCCCGTGTTGGCCACCCTGTCGGCGCGGCGCGGCCCGGACCGGCCCGTATTGGCCACCCTGTCGGCGCGGCGCGTCCCGACCGCCCCGTGTTGGCCACCCTGTCGGCGCGATGGAGCGCCCTGCCGGCCTGATTCCGCCAGAAACGCTACGGGCGAGCACAGGCAACCAACCACGACACAGCCGCTCCGAAGGCCTGGGAGAAGAAGGTCTCGCGCATCCGCGTCGACAGGCCACCCAACACGGAGCGGTTTTGACACGCGACGCCGCGGACGCGCGGACCATCCGCGTGCGCCCAACGCCCGTCACCCTGACGGCTCCCGAACATAGAGCTTGCGTCGCTGGCCTGCGGTGTGTATGTTCGCGGAATCAAGTGGCCGTCGACGGCGCGAACGGATGGTCCGGCGCGCAACCACATCGACCGGCGTCACGTGTTCACGCGCACTGGGGCGCACTGGGGCGCACTGGAATCGGGAAGGCACTGGCACCGCGATGACGACGACGC
>JBEITC010000059.1:0-12839 GCA_040375075.1 Planctomycetota bacterium
GATCCCGCGCGCGCTGCCGATCCGGCGAGCTACCGGCTCGGCTCGTTCACGCACGTCTACCAGGAGCACTACGGCAGCCCCGAGGTCGACCGCACGACGCCGCGCGTCGTGCGCGCCGAACCGGCCGCCGACGGCCGCCGCGTCCGCCTCGTCGTCGACGGCATGGTCGCAGGCCACGTGCACGAGTTCGACCTGCGCGGGCTGCGCGCCGCCGATGGCCGCGCGCTGCTGCACGCCGACGCGTACTACACCGTCAACGTCATCCCAACGAAGTGACCCCGATGCGCCTGCTGCTCCTCGCCACCGCCCTGTGGTTCGCCGCCTGCTCCGCCACGCCACCGCCGCCGCACCCGGTGCCCGCCGATCCGCGCTGGCTGACCTACGACGGCGGCGATGGCCCCGGCCGCGGCAAGCACGTCGTGCTCGTCGCCGCCGAGCAGGAGTACCGCAGCGAGCAGTCGATGCCGATGCTGGCCAAGGCGCTGGCGACGCACCACGGCTACCACTGCACGGTGCTGTTCGCGCAGAAGGACGGCCTCGTCGACCCGACGCAGAAGACGCGGCTCGAGGACAAGACGATCGTGCACGACGTGCCGGGCCTCGAGCACCTCGCCAACGCCGACCTGCTGATCCTGTTCAGCCGCTTCCTGACGCTGCCCAAGGAGCAGCTCGCCTGCGTGCTCGACTACCTCGACAGCGGCAAGCCGATCCTCGCGCTGCGCACGGCCAACCACGGCTTCCTCGGCGAGTTCCCGTACGAGGTCGCGGGCAAGCGCGTGCGCTTTGGCGAGGACGTGCTCGGCGGCACGTTCCTCGGCCACCACGGCAACTGGCACGCCGACAGCACGCGCGCGTACGCCGAGCCCACGCAGCGCGAGCATCCGATCCTGCGCGGCGTGACCGACGTCTGGGGCCCGTCGGACGTCTACCGCACCTACCGCGAAGGCAGCAGCCTGCCGGCAGGCTGCACGGCGCTGCTGCACGGCCAACCGCTGGTCGGCCGCCAACCCGGCGACGCGCCGAACAAGGACAAGGAGCCGCTGCCGGTGGCGTGGACCAAGACCTGGACCGGCAACCGCGGCAAGACCGCGCGCGTGTTCCAGTTCACCATGGGCAGCGGCGCTGACTTCCAGAACGAGGGCGTGCGCCGCGTGACCGTCAACGCCGTGTACTGGTGCCTCGGCCTCGAGGACGCGATCACCGCCGACCGCAGCGTCGCCATCGTCGGCCCCTACCAACCGCTCGACACCGGCTTCGACTACGCAGCGCTCGGCGTGATCCCGCGGCCGGTGTCGTACTACCGCTGACTTCGCGCGCGGCGCCGCCCCGCCCCCTCGCCCCGTACCCCCGCACACCCGCCCCGCCATGCCCGCCACGCTGCCGCCCAGCATCTTCAACGACGTCGTCGGTCCCGTGATGCGCGGGCCGTCGAGTTCGCACTCCGCCGCGTCGGTGCGCATCGGCCGCCTCGCGCGCGACCTCTGCGGCGGCACGCCGGAGAGCGCGCTCGTCGAGTTCGACACCGAGGGCTCGCTGGCGACGACGCACGAGAGCCAGGGCTCGGACATGGGCCTGTTCGCCGGCCTGCTCGGCTGGGAAGCCGACGACGAACGATTGCCGCGCAGCGGCGAGTTCCTGCGCGCGGCCGGCGTGGCGATGGAGATCCGGATCGCCACGCTGCACGACCCGCACCCCAACACGTACCGGCTGACGCTGCGCCGCGGTGGCACGGAGCACCGGCTGATCGCGCTCTCGACCGGCGGCGGCATGATCGAGGTCGTCGCCATCGACGGCGCGGTGGTCACGCTCTACGGCGACTACGCGGTGACCGTGCTCGACGTCGACGGCGACGGCGCGGCGACGGCGGCAGCGCTGCGCGCCCGCACCGACCTCGACGACGTCGTCGTCACCGGCAGTTCGCCCGTGCGCGTCGTCGTCTGCGCGCAGCGGCCGCTCGGCGACGCCGAGGTCGCCGCACTGCCGGCCGTGCAGCGCGCCCGCCGCATGGAGCCGGTGCCGCCGGTGCGCTCGCGCCGCGGCCTCTCGGTGCCGTTCCTGCACGCCGGCGAGATGGTCGAGACCGCCGACTCGACGACCCGGCCGCTGTCGGAGTTCGCGCTCGAATACGAATGCGCCCGCGGCGGCCTCGACCGCGACGCCGTGCTGGCGCAGATGCGCAAGATCCTCGCCATCGTGCGCGCCGGCGTGCAGCAGGGCATCGCCGGGACCGAGTACCGCGACCGCATCCTCCCGCGGCAGAGCCACCGCTTCGCCGCGCTGATGGAACAGAAGCGGCTGATCGACGGCGGCGTGCTCAACCGCGCGATCCTCTACGTCAGCGCGCTGATGGAGGTGAAGAGCAGCATGGGCGTCATCGTCGCAGCACCGACCGCCGGTTCGTGCGCGACCTTCCCCGGCGCGTGCCTCGCCGCGGCCGACGCGCTCGGCAGCGACGAGCCGACGATCCTGCGCGCGATGCTCGCCGCCGGCCTGATCGGCGTCTTCGTCGCCACGCGTTCGAGCTTCGCCGCCGAAGTCGGCGGCTGCCAGGCCGAGACCGGCGCTGGCGCCGCGATGGCCGCCGCGGCGCTGGTCGAACTCGCCGGCGGCACCGCTGCGCAGGGCCTGTCGGCGGCCAGCCACGCACTGCAGAACGTGCTCGGCCTCATCTGCGACCCCATCGCCAACCGCGTCGAGGCCCCCTGCCTCGGCCGCAATATCGCCGGCGCCGCCAACGGCATCGCCAGCGCCAACATCGCGCTCGCCGGCTACGACCACCTCGTGCCGCTCGACCAGGTGCTCGACGCCCACCGCCAGATCAGCGAGTCGATGGCGCGCGAGCTGCGCTGCACCGCGCTCGGCGGCCTGTCGATCACGCCGGCGTCGAAGGCGATCGAGGCGAAGCTGTGCGGGAGCGGCGGTTGCGGGTCGTGCGGGTGAGGGCGGGCGCGCGTCAGGCGGCGCGCAGTTGCACCACCTGCCGCCAGAAGGCCTGTTCTTGCTGGAGCAAGTGCGCGATGTAGCCGTCGTCGCGCGGCACGCGCAACAAGATGTCTTGCTCGCCCGGCCAATGGCAGAAGAAGTCGAGTGATGGCAGGCCGGTGATCGCCAGGACGTGCTGCACCTGCCCGTAGTAGTAGCGCGGCACCGTGCCGTGCTTCTCGGTTGCAGCATAGGCGCTCTTGCCGCACTTGATCTCGACGGCGGCGGCGCCATCGACGGCAATGCCATCGAGGCTCGCGCGCAACCAGCCGACGCGCAGGCTCTGGATGCAGGCGGGAATCATCTGACGGCCTGTGCGCGCGGCATAACGGGTCAAGGCGATCGGCTCGAGCTCCTTGCCGCGCTTCATCGCTGCGTTCATGAACGACTCCCGCGGCGGCGCGACCTTCTCGCGCAGCAACGCCGCCGCGCTCCGCCAGGGGTTCTCGCCCAGGATCGTCGGCGCGTCCGAACCGCCGATGCCGCCGTGGCGCCACTGCAGCCACGCGCTCGAGCCTTGCGGCAGTTGAACCACGCCGAAGGCCTTCGGGTCGGCGGTCGTGGTGGCCGGACCGCTGACCGGAGCACTGGCCGACTTCGGACGGGAAGGCGGCGTCCAATCGAACTGCATCTTGCACGTCGGGCAGCGGACGATCAGCGTGCCCCGGTCGTTCGGCAGCCGCAGCTTCTGGCTGCAGCGGTTGCTACGGCAGTGGATCACGTCGAAGGCGGCGGTGTCGGTCATAGTCGTCTGCTTGGCGAGATTCGGATTTGGAGCGCACAGGCCACGTCGCGAACGCCGACCGTCGACGCCGACGCGGCAGCGGCAGGTGTCGGCGCGGCGAGGTCCACGCATCCCAAGGAGAGCGTCATCGGCGACGACGCCGCAGCGCCTTCAACGCCCCGCGCAGCCGCCCGATGCCAACGGCGTCTGGCACCCGAGCCGAAGCCGGTCACGACGTGGCGCGCGCCGCCCGCGCCGGCAGTAGCATCGCCGCCATGCCCGCCGAACCGACGCTCGCGCAACTGCGCCACGACATGGATGCGCTGAACGCGCGGCTCGTCGAACTGCTGCACGAGCGCGGCCGCCTGTGCCGCGCGATCGGCGCCTGGAAGGCGCACCACGGCGTCGCCGCCGCCGATCCGACACGCGAGGCCGCGGTCGTGGCCGCGCTGCTGCAGGAGACGCCGGCCGACGGTTATTCGCGCCAACAGGTCGAGGCGATCCTGCGCGCCGTCTTCGCCGCGTCGCGGGCGCGCGTCGCCGGCATGGATGGCGTGGCGGACTGAGGCGGTCGAGGCCGTCCACGGCAGCCACGCGTCGCATGGCGCGCCGCGGCCTCCGCGCCATCAATCCTGCATCGCCCTCAGCGCCGCCGAGTCGCGCCGCACGCGCACGACGGACCAAGCCAGCACGCAAAGGCTGAAGGCGAACGCGGCGAGCGCTTCATCGCCCGGCACATCCAACCGCTCGTGCACCGACAGCAACGGCCAGTCGTACAGGCCGTGGACGACGATCGGCACGGCGAGCGCCGGCAACAGGCCGCGGCCCGGCCCAGGGCCGTGCACCTTGGCGCGCGCCAGCGCGAGTCCCATCAGGGCGCCGCAACTTGCATGCATCGGCACCGCAGTGAAGGCGCGGAACACGCCCGTCATGAGCCCGCCCTGGAGCACGTACAGCACGTTCTCGGCCGCTGCGAACCCGAGCGAAACCAGCGCGCCGTAGAGCAATCCATCCATCGGCTCGTCGCAATGGTGGCTGCGGATGTGGCGGCGCAAGAACAGGTACTTGGCCAGCTCCTCGGGGATCGCCGCCAGCGCGAACGCCGAGTACAGACCGCGCAACCACGGGTGGCCGAGTTCGACGCGCAACCACGCGACCGGACCGACGGCGACCAGCACCGCGACGACCACGAGCATGCCGGCGAAGAAGGCGCGGACCACCGCGCCCAGCGGCTCGCGCTCACGGTCGCGGCGGTAGAACCAGACGGCCGAGGCGATCGGCGGTCCGACGGCGACGGCGAGCAGCGCAAGGTCCATGGGAGCAAGCGTGCGGCAGGGCGCGCGGGCCGGCAAGCGCGGGCGGGATGGGTTGTCCCTGGGCACGCCCACGCCCCGCCCTCACTTCCACACCCCCTGCACCATGCCGCGCGAGACGTGCACGCGGAAACTGCGGCCGCAGCCGCCGCCGCCGCCGGACCACGAGTCGGTGACAGGACGGCTAGCGACGAACTCGGCAGCCGAGGCACGATCGACCGGGCCAAACCACCGATCGCAGCGGGTTGATGGCAACGCCGCGTCGATCGGCGGCGGTCGTCGATCCGCGGCGGCGCGTGACCGGCGCGGTGGTCGGCGGCGTTCGCCTGCGATGCCAACGCCACATGCCGCACCCGGCAGGCGGCAGCGGCGCAACGCCCACCCGCGCCCCCTGACACCTCCCCGGCGCGTCGTAGACTTCCCGGCCACCACCATGCGCCGAGCCCTCGCCCTCCGCATCGCCGCCGTCACCGTCCTGCCCGCCGCCGCCGCGGTGTCCCCGGCGCAGGACGTGCTGTTCTTCCGCCAGAGCAACCTCGCAGCGGTCGGGCCGTGGCACGGCGACGTCGGCAGCGCGATCGCGCGGCTGTGCGCTGGCCCGACGCCGGCCGAGGCGCAGCTCGGTTACGGCAGCCACGTGCCGCCGGGCACGCAGTTGCTGGCGTGGCGGCAGACGGGCGCGACGGTGCAGTTGGTGTTCGACCCGACGCTGCTGCAGCTGCTGCCCGGCTGCTCGCGCGAGCACGCCATCGAACAGATCGACAAGACCGCGCTGCGCGCGCCCGGCGTGACCGGCGTCGCGATCTTCGTTCGCATGGCCGACGGCAGCGAGCTGCCGCTGCGCGACGCGCTCGGCGAACAACCGCAGCAGCCGGCGCTGCCGACGCCGCGCACGGCGCCAGCGCCCACGCTGGTCAGCCCGTTCGGCGCGCTCGCCGGCAAGCGCATCGCCGTCTCGCCGGGCCATGGCTACTACTGGCACACCACGCTCGGTTGGACGACGCAGCGCGGCGTGATCGACGGCCTGATCGAGGACATCCACACCGCCGAGATCGCCAACCAGTACCTGATCCCGTTCCTCAACAACCTCGGCGCCGACGTGGTGATGGCACGCGAGCACGGCGAAGTGCCGGCCGACGGCCTCGCCGACAACGACGCCGGCGCGCCGGCCTACGCCGAGACCGGCGGCTGGTCGCTGTCGGCGTCGTCGGGCTGGAACGGCGGCGGCTACCGCTTCGCGACCGTCAACACCGCCGCCGAGACCGCGACCGCGACGTGGACCATCCCGGTCGCGCGCGACGGCCTCTATCCGGTGTTCGTCGCGTTCCGCGCGTCGAGCAACCGCACGCCGGCGGCGCGCTACCGCGTCGAGCACACCGGCGGCACGAGCGAGGCGATCCTCGACCAGACGGTCGACAACCTCACCTGGGCGCACCTCGGCAACTTCTGGTTCTCGCCGAGCCAGCCGGCGCGCATCACGCTCAGCAACCAGTCGTCGTCGCCGGGCGTGGTGATCGCCGACGCCGTGCGGCTCGGCGGCGGCCTCGGCAGCCTCGTGCGCGGCGGCACGACCAGCGGCCAGGCGCGTTGGCGCGAGGCGGCGCGCTACTGGGCGCAGTACGCCGGCGCGCCCGCCACGGTCTACGACTCGATCGCCGGTGGCGAGGACAGCGACGACGACGTCACCGCGCGACCGCGCTTCGCCGAGTGGCGCACGGCCGACGCCTTCATAAGCCTGCACACCAACGCCGGCGGCGGCGCTGGCACCGACACGTTCATCTACAACGGCACGCCGACGGCGGGTTCGTCGGCCCTCAGCGCCGCCGTGCACTCGCAGCTGATCGCCGACATCCGCGCCAACTGGAACGCGGCCTGGGTCGACCGCGGCCAGAAGACGGCGAACTTCGGCGAAGTCCGCTTGCTGAGCACGATGCCCGGCATCCTCGTCGAGCTCGCGTTCCACGACACGCCCGGCTCGCTCGACCACGCCTCGCTGCACGAGCCCGAGTTCCGCTACGTCGCCGCCCGCGCCTATGCGCGCGGCGTGCTGCGCTACTTCGCGCCTTCGGCGCCGTTCCCGCCCGAACCGCCGACCGCGCTGCGCGTCACGCAGGACGGCGCCCGCGGCCTGCGCGTCGCCTGGGATCCGGCGCCCGGCGCTACGTCGTACACGATCGAGCAGTCGCTCGACGGCAAGGGCTTCGTGCAGGTCGCCTCGGTCGCCGGCACGAACTGGTCGACCGGCCCGCTGCCCCACCACAGCCTGCGCTCGTTCCGCGTGCGCGCGTGGAACAGCAGCGGCCGCTCGTTCCCTACCGAGGTCCTCACGGCCGGCACCGACCACCTGGCACAGGCGCAGGCGCTGCTGGTGCAGGGCTTCGACCGGCTCGACCGCAACGTCAAGGGACCGGAGAACACGCGCGACTACACGCGACTCCTCGGCGACGCGATCCGCCGCGACGCCAACGGCTCGCGCGGCTTCGACGCCGCCAGCAACGAGGCCGTCAGCCTGCAGCGCGTCTCGCTGCTGCCGTATGGCGTGGTGTTCTGGTCGCTCGGCGAGGAGAGCACGGCCGACGAGACCTTCACGGCGACCGAGCAGGCGCTCGCGACCGCGTACCTCAACAGCGGCGGCAGCCTGCTGGTCCACGGCGCCGAGGTCGGCTGGGATCTCGACGCGCAGGGCTCGCCGCTCGACCGAGCCTTCTACCGCAGCGTGCTCGGCGCCACCTACGCGACCGACGACGCCGGCGTCTACACGCTGCAGGCCGGCGTGGCCGGGACGGTCAGCGCGGGGCTGCCGGCGGGCGCGTTCGACACCGGCGCGAACGGCACGTACGACGTGAACTTCGCCGACACGCTGACGCCGACCAACACGCAGAGCGCGGTGTGCCTGCGCTACGGCAACGGCCTCACGGCCGGCGTGCAACGCTTCGACCCGGCCAGCGGCGCGCGCGTGGTCACCTTCGGCTTCCCGCTGGAGACCATCACCAGCCCGACGCTGCGCGCCGGCCTCGTGCAGCAGAGCCTCGCGTTCCTGCTCGACCAGGAGCCGCTGCGCGCGCCGGCGCGGGCCGTGCTCGGCCAGTTCACGGCGTTCCAGCTGCAGTTGCCCGGCGAGGCCTTGCGGCCGTACTTCCTGGTGTGCAGCGAAGGCTTCACGCCGGGCGCGTGGCTGCCGGGCGGCGGCCTGTTGCCGCTCAACCCGGGCTTCCTGCTGGAGGCGAGCCTGACGCCGGGCAGTCCGATCTTCCAGGGCTTCCAGGGCACGGCGCCGGTCGGCGGCGCGGTGACGGCCAACCTGTTCGTGCCCAACCTGCCGTTCCTCGCCGGCTGGCCGCTGTACTTCGCGGCCTTCACCGTCGACGCGACGGGGACGAGCGAGAGCGCGATCACCAACTGGGTGCGCAGCACGCTTTCGCTGTAGCGACGCGCGCAGCAGCTGCCATCGGCGAGGCGCCGTCCGGAAACGGCGACGGGGCCTGCCGGCCCCGTCGTCGCTGCGCCGTGTCGGCGTCGTGGGATCAGCTCTCGCCGATCGCCGCCGCGACGAGGCAGCCCTTCGCCACCGCCGTCAGGGCCTCTTCGCTGCGGAAGATGCGGCCGATGGGGATCGGGAAGTCGATCTTCGCGAACTCCTCGCGGAAGACCTCGATGAAGCCGCCGACCAGCGACGTGCCGCCCGCGCAGGCGATGTCGATCGGCTGGTTGAACGACGGCATGTTCTGGCCGCTCTCGAAGCGCTGCTTGATGTTCTGCAGCACGTAGTTGATCAGGCTGCGGTAGTAGATCGCCACCGCCTCCTCCTCGCGCGTCTTCGGGTCGCGGATGTCGATGCCGCGCTCCTTGATGTGCGTCGCCTTGCTGCGCGGGCAGCCCAGCACGTTGGCGACGTTCTTGTCGATCCAGTCGCCGCCGCGGGCCACCGAGAACGACAGGCACGGGATCGACTTGTAGGCGATGCAGGCGTTGGCCATGCCGCCGCCGAAGCTCAGGCCGATGCCGGTGAAGTCCTGCTCGGCGAGCTCGGCGAAGATCACCGCGTGCGCCTCGTTGATGGCGTGCGCCGTGTAGCCGATCTTGTTGATCAGGCTCTCGAACAGGCCCTGGTGGTAGACGACGTTGTTGTCGACGTCGAGCGACGGCGCCGGCACGCAGAAGTAGCAGTTCTCGCCCTGCACGCGCGGCTCGCCCAGGATCTTCTGGATGATCATCTTCATCATCGGCAGGGCGTCCTGCTCGTTCGGGCTGATCAGGCCGTCCATCATCGGGCGGCGCGTCTCGCGGCCGAACACGTTGGCCAGCTCGAAGGCGGCCTCGCCGATCACGACGAGCTTGCCGTTGTGGACGACGTACGGGACCTTGAGCTTCGTCAGCATGTTCTTGCTGTAGACGTCGCTCGGGATGTCGAGGAACGCGTTGCGCTCGACGGTCACCGTGATGCCGCCCTCGGCGTTCTGCACCGCCGCGGCGAGATTGGCCGTGCCGACGTCGAGGCCCTTGCCCAGCGCGACGGCCGTCTCCGGATTGGTCGTGTTCGTGGTCGTGTTCTGGTTCTTCGTCATTGGATTCGCTCCCCCTGCTCCGTGGATGTCTGCCTGCGACGGGCTCAGCCGCCGCCCTTGAGCTTCTTCAGGCGCGCGAGGTTGGCGGCGATGCCGCCGGCGGCCTTCTGCTTGCTCTCGATGTTGTTGAGGTTGGATTCGACCGCCGGGCCGTCGTCCTTGAACAGGCCGCCCAGGTCGAGCGGCTGGTCGCCGCCGACGGCGGCGCTGACGCCCATCTTCTTGCCGAGCTTCTCGAGCCGGTCGTTGAGCGAGCCGGCGAGCTTCTCGATCGCGGCCGAGACGTCGACGCCGGCGGTGGCCGGCTGCACGGCCTGCGGCTGCGCCTGTTGCGCCTGCAACGCGGCCTTCATGTTCGCCATCTCGTGCATCATCGACATCAGCAGGTCCGAGCTGACGGCCGGCGCGGCGACCGGCGCGCTGGCGGTCTCCGCCGCTTCGACCGCCTGCTGCACCGCCTGCTCCGCGGCCTGTTCGGCGGCGGCCTGGGCGGCGCGCGCCTCGACGAGGGACTGCTCGGTCGCCTGCAGCGCTTGCCGCACCGACGCCAACTGCTGGCGCAGTTCGACGAGGTCCTGCTCGCGCGCGGCCAGCGCCTCCTGCGCGTCGATCCCGCGCTGCGCCTCGACCTCGCGCTCCTTCAGGATGGCGCGGAACTCCTGGCGGCTGCGGTCGACCAGCTTCTCGACCTCGTCGGGCGCGACGAAGCCGGAGCTCTCGAGCGCATTGTGCACCGCCTCCTCGATCATCGCGGCGATGTGCTCGGCCTTGACGACGCGGACGCGCTTCTTGCCCTCGCTGCGCAGTTCGTCGAGGGTCGCGGTGCGAGCCCGCGTGGAGAGCGCTTCCTTGATGTCGTTGGTCGGTTCCATGCGCGGTGGCGCCGCGCCAGGGGCGCGACGGCCGCGTCATCGACCAACGGCGAGCCGGACTTGAGGCGGGCGTCCCGCCCGGATTCCCGCCCGACCGGCCGGCGCGCCGCCGTCGGCTAGAACGTCACCGCCATGCCGACGATGAAGTTGCGGCCGAGGCCGTTGCTGCCCGAGCCGTGGACGCGGTAGTCGACGTCGGTCACGTTCTCGCAGGCCAGCTCCAAGGTGGCGCGCTCGTCGAGCCGGAAGCCGCAGCGCAGGTTCCACAGCGTGTAGCTCGGCGTGCCGCCCGGCGGGATGCGCTGGGTGTCGGCCTGGTCGCCTTGCGACAGCCGGTCGGCGTCCTCGGCGCGGAAGACGTCGGCGCCGCAGTGGAAGTCGCCGGCCGCATTGTCCCACTTGATGCCGACGATCGTCGTCATCGGCATCAGCCGCGACGGGTAGTCGGTGACGGCGTTGCGATTGGCGTCGAAGCCATCGACGCGCCCGTACTGCCAGCTGTTGACGACGAAGGCCGTCGTGCGCTCGACGACTTCGCAGGAGACCTGGACCTCGGTGCCCTGGATGTAGCCGTCGCCGGCGTTGCTCTTGGCGATCGCCGGCAGGCCGCCGACCGTCGTGCCGGTCGGCGTGCGGATGATCTGGTCCTCGATGTCGGTCCAGTACCACGCCAGCTGCGTCTGCACGGCGCCGGTGCGCACCTTGGTGCCGACCTCGTAGCCGAGGTAGCGCTCGGCATCGAGGTCGGGCGAGGCGATCTCCTGCTCGCCGCTGCGCGCGACGGTGAACGACGTCAGGTCGCTCAGCGACGGCGCGCGGAAGCCCTGGCTGGCGCCGCCGTAGACGTTCCAGCGCTCGGTCAGTTCCTGGCGCAGGTGCACGTTGGCGGTGACCTCGTCCCAGTCCTGCTTGACGGCGATGCCGGTCGTGGCGCTCGTGGGGCTGCGCACGCTGTCGGCGTCGGCCGCTGCGTACGTGTAGCGCACGCCGGCCTGCGCCGAGAGGCCGCCGCCGAGGTCGAGTTCGTCCTGCACGAACGCGCCGAACAGGTCGTACTTGGCGTCGTTGCCGACCGGCCCCTGGAAGAGGTTGGAGCCACCGCCGCGCGACCACGAGTTGACGTTGTCGCGGTAGTAGTCGACGCCGTACGTCAGCGTGCCGGCAGCGCCGAGATCCGACTCGAACTGCGCGAACGCGCCGAAGGTGCCGACCTCGAAGGCTTCCGCACGCGCCTGGCCGGCGCCGGTCACGCGGTCCTGGTTCTCGTTCTGCGTCTGCCACGACAACGACCAGCGCGCCGCCGACAGCGCGCCGTCGAGGTCCGTCTGGTGCAGCTGCACGTACGACAGCCGGCGGTCCTGGTCGAGGTCGCGCCGCTGGTCCGTGCCCACCGTGGTGCCGCGCCACGACTCGCCGAACACCGTCGCGTGCGTGCGCGGGACGTCCGTCTGCGCCATCTGCTGGTGCAGCACGACGAGCTTGCTGTGGGCGCTCAGCTCGTGCTCGACCTTGACGTCGAACGCCGTCTCCTTGTGCGCGGTGTTCGGCTGGATGCCGGTGTCCTTGCCGCCTTCGATGTCGCCGATCGCGCGCGCGTCGCCGCCGATCAGCGCGCCGGAGCGCCGGCCGCCTTCGCGCGTCCAGGTCGCCTGCGCCTCGCCGCGGGCCATCGGCGAGTCTTCGGCGGTCGCGTAGCGGCCGTAGTTGGCGCCGCCGTAGCGGACGCCGTCCTTGCCGTACAGCGTCGGCCCCTTGGTGATCGCCTGCACCGTGCCGCCGACCGCGTCGCTGCCCCACTGCGTCGACGCCGGCCCGCGCAACACCTCGATGCGATCGAGCGACAGCGGGTCGACCGTCGCCCAGTACTGGTTGGGGCCCGACCGGAAGGTCGAGTTGTTGAGGCGGATGCCGTCGATCAGCAGCAGGTTGTTGTAGCCGGTGAAGCCGCGCAGGAACGGCGAGCCCTGGCCCGGCGAGGTCTCCTGGATCATCGCGCTCGGCAGGTACCGCAGCGCCTGCGGCGTCGAGCGGAACTGGTACTGCTGGATGTCCTGGCTGCTGACCACGTCGATCGCGCGCGGCGCCTCGAACGGATCCTGCGCGCGGCGCGACGCCGTCACGACGATCGGCGGATCGCCGGCTGCCTGCCCCGGCGGCAGCGCGGTGCTGGCGTTCGACGCGGTGGCAGGCTTCGCTGCGGGGTCCTGCTGTGCGGCGGCCTGCTGTGTGGCGGCCTGCTGTGTGGCGACCTGCTGCGCGGCGGACGGGCTCGCGGCGGCGGCCGGAGCCTGCGCGAGCAACCCGGGAACGAGCACGAACGACGGCACGAACGCTGCGCACAGCGCGCGCGGCACGAACAGATGGTGGCGAGCCATTGGGGAGA
>JBEITC010000160.1:0-7846 GCA_040375075.1 Planctomycetota bacterium
CGCGCCTCCTCGGCGAAACCGGCGCGACGCCACTGCGCCACGACGGCGGCGCGACCCGCGGCGGTTGCCGCATCGAGCGGGGTGATGGCAGCGCCGCCACCGGCCGCGGCGCGCAGCCCGTCGTGCAAGGCGAGGAAGACGGCTTCGTCCGATTCCTGCTGCAAGCGAGCGAACAACAGCGCGCAGGCCGTCGACGCCGGCAGTTTCTCTGCGTGCGCCACGGCGGCCCGCCGGACGAGCGCCGAGGCGTCGACGAGCGCGAGCGCCACGAAGTCGCGACCGACCTCGTCGTCGAACGTCCATGCCCTGACGCCAGCCAGGCGTACCGCCTCGGCGTCATCACCGACGGCGATCGCGATCGCGCGCTCCTGCACCGACGACGCGTCGTCCGCGTCGCCGTAGGCGCCGGCGAGGAGTGCACGCAGCGCGGCCAGACGTTCTGCCGGGTCCGGGGCGCCGCGCAGGTTGCCGAGCAGATCGCGCGCCGCCATGGCACGCACCGCTTCAGCGGCGGCGAGTTGGCCATCGACCAGAGCCAGGCGCGCGGCGTTGGCGCGCGTCCAGCCGGCGGCGCCATGCAACTCACGGATCGAAGCAAGCGTGCGGCGGGCCGCCGCGCGCTCGCCCTCGAGGCGTTCCAACTCGGCGAGCTCGAAGAGCACGCGCGGATCGACGGCGGCCGCGCCGAGACGATCGCGCACGTTGCGCATTGCGGCCAAGGCCTCGTGACGACGACCCAGGTCGCGGAGCAGGTCGGCGCGCGCCATCGCCACTTGCGGGTCGTCGGCGAAGGCGCTGCGCTCGAGCGCTCGCAATGCCTCGGCGTGCTCCTCGGCGTGCGCGAGGACCGACGCCATTGCGAGCAACTCTTCGAGCGGCTCCGGCGCGGCCGGGGGCGGCGCGGCGTCGACCGCGTCTGGCGCGTCGACCGACGAGCGAACGCCTGTCGCCGTCGCGGCGACCGCAGGCACAGCGATGCGCGGTAGTTCGCGCGCCGACGGCGCGGCCATGCAGGCGGCAACGGCGAGACTGGCAATCGCGCCAGCGCTGGTGCCGTGAAGCTGCCGTCGAACCGCCATGGTCCGAGGGTTCTAGCAGAGGGCGTCGCTGCTGACGATGCTGCGCTCGCGTTGATTTCCCGGTTCCGACCACGCCGCGACGATGGCACCATGCGGCGATGACCACCCGGACAGCGACCCGCGCCCTCGCGGCGCGCCTCGAGCCGAAGGTCGCCGACCTCGTGCGGCGCACGGCAGCATCGGTGCGCGCAGCCCAACGACGGGTCGGCGCCGGCAACGTCCGCCGCAAGGGTGTCGGCGACTTCGTCACGGACGTCGATGTCCGCGCGGAGCGAACGGTGCGCAGGGAGCTGCGCGCGCTGTTGCCCGTGGCCGGCTTCCTCGGCGAAGAGACCGATCCGAGCGACCTCGATCGCGAACTGCTATGGGTCGTCGACCCCATCGACGGCACCAGCAACTTCGCCAGCGGCCTGCCGCACTTCGCCGTTTCGGTGGCGCTGCTGCATCGCGGCCAGCCGATCCTGGCGACGCTGTGGGCGGAACCGGCCGGCGCGCTGTTCACGGCGCGCCTGGGTGCTGGCGCCCGCCGCGACGGCCGCCGGCTGCGCTGCCCGCCGGGCGCTGTCGACGACTCCGGCATGATTGGCTGCCAGTGGTTCCGCGGGCAGGGCGACCTCCGGTTCGTGGCCGACCTGCAGAGCGGTGGCAGCCGCATCCGCACGTTCGGCAGCACGGTCACCCAGTTGCTGGACGTTGCGCAGGGGCGGCTCGACGCCAACGTGCAGGAGCAGGGTCGGATCTGGGACTTCGCTGCGGCTGGCCTCGTCGTGACCGAGAGCGGCGGACGCTTCACCACATGGGCCGGCAAGAACGTCTTCCCGATCCGCGACCTCGCCGTGGCGCACACCGCCACCATCGCCAGCCCCCGCAACGTCCATCGCACCCTCTGCCGCTGGCTCGCGGAACGCACGCGCTAATCGTTTCGCTGGCGTAACAGCGCCGCTGCAGGTGTCTCCGCGGGCACACGATCGGACGTTGGCCCGGCATTTGCACTGGGCGGTCAACCACGGCTAGAGTCGCCCGCTCGGGCGCACCTTGCCCAAGTCTGCGACTCCATCGAGGCACTGAACATGAAGAAGTTCGTCCTTTCCGGTCTGGCCTGTGCAGGCCTTATCGCCCTGCTTCCCGAGACTGGTCGCGCGCACGGCGGCCAGTACCGCGGCCCTGGCGACGTCGTGCCGCCGAGCCCGGGTGGCGGCGGCGGCCGTCCGGGTGGTCCCGCTGGCCCGACGACCGGCGGCCCCGCCGGCCCAAGCGCTCCGGCTCCGGGTGGCCCCGCCACGGGCGGCCCCGCTGGCCCGACGACCGGCGGCCCCGCTGGCCCTGCTGGCCGCCCCGGTCCCACCACCGGCCCGCGCGGCATCCAGATCGACGACGACCTGACCACCTGGAACTACTGGTGGGAGTTCAACAAGGACCCGTTCATCCGTCTGCGTGACGCGATCTCGCAGGGCGGCCCGACCACGGGCAGCGACGACTTCTACCTCGGCGCCACGCGCCGCGCCGACGCGAAGGACACGCTCCGTCCGTCGCAGGAGCAGATCCTCGGCGAGATCCTGCCGTCGCTGAAGAAGGCGATCGACTCGACCGAGCAGCGCGACATCAACTCGTCGTGCATGGTCGCGATGGCGAAGATCGGCAAGGACCACCAGGACTTCAAGCTGATCGACGTCTTCACGCCGCGCCTCAAGAAGCCGGACCAGGAGATCCGCGAGGTCGCCGCCCTGTCGGTCGGCATCGCCGCGATCGCCGGCGAGACCGAGATCGACCTGCTGTGCGGTCTCGCGCTCGACAAGGAGAAGGGCCGCGCCGCCGCCGGCGGCAACGTCGACGACCGGACCCGCTCGTTCGCCATGTTCGGCCTCGGCCTGACGGCGCACCGGACGACCAACGTCGAGATCAAGAAGCGCGCCTTCGAGACGCTGAAGACCGTGCTCACCAACGACCAGGCTGCCGACCGCAACCTCAAGGTCGCCGCGATCAACGGCATCGGCATCCTCAACATCGGCACCGGCTCCGACGCCGAGAAGGCGCTGCTCGGCGAGGCCATCGCCGCGCTCGAGGCCTACTACATGAAGCCGCTCGGCTCCGGCGAGCAGCTGATCCAGGCGCACTGCGCCAACGCGATCGCCAAGCTGATCGGCCGCGACCACGAGAAGGCCGACTACTACAAGGAGCTCTTCGCCGCCGACCTGCAGGAGAAGGGCAAGACCAAGCGCGCGAGCAACGACATCCCGCGCTCGTGCGTCCAGGCCATCGCCATGCTCTCCCGCCCGTGGGACGACAAGGACGAGAAGAACAGCCCGGACGCCAAGTACAGCAAGCTGCTGCTCGAGACCTGGAAGACCCACAAGGATCTCCAGACCAAGAACTTCGCCCTGCTCGGCCTCGGCCAGATCGGCGGCAAGATGAACCGTGACGCGCTGCTGAAGGAGTTCGACAAGGGCAGCAACGACCAGGAGAAGCCCTGGGCGGCGCTGGCGCTCGGCGTCTACTCCTTCAACGTCTACGAGGAGCAGAAGAAGAGCGGCAACACCGAGCCGGAGACGTTCATCGGCGAGACGCTCGCCAAGGCCCTCAAGGAGGCGAAGAACGTCAGCCTGACCGGCGCGCTGGCCATCGGCCTGGGCCTCAACCAGCACAAGGACGCGGCCGACGAGATGCGCCGCCGCATGCTCGACAACATCGCCAAGGAGGAGATGGCCGGCTATCTGTGCATCGGCCTCGCGCTGATGAACGACACGGGGTCCGTCGAGGACATCAACCGCGTCGTCAAGGAGTCGACCCGCCGCCCGACGCTGCTGCAGCAGGCTGCGGTCGCGCTCGGCAAGCTCGGCGACAAGCGCGTCGCGGAGACGCTCCAGGCCCTGCTGACCGACGGCGAGCCGAACCTCGCCAAGCTGTCGGCCATCGCCTCGGCGCTCGGCTTCATCGGTGACAGCCGCACGGTCGCGCCGCTGAAGGCGATGCTGTTCAACGACAAGCTCGGCGAGCTGTCGCGCGCGTTCGCGGCCGTCGCCCTGGGCGGCGTCGCGGACAAGGAGATGCTGCCTTGGAACAGCAAGATCGGCGTCAACATCAACTACCGCGCGTCGGTCGAGACGCTGACCAACAAGCGCAGCGGCATCCTGGACATCCTCTGATCCAGGACGGCTGCCGCGAGCGCGGGCGCCCATCGCAACAGCGGTGGGCGCCCGCGCTCGTTTTGGCACACTGGTTGCGAACAACAGCCATGACCCTCCCACGATCCCTGCTGTCGATCCTGCTCTCGACGACGTGCGCTGCGCCTGCCCTCGCGCACGGCGGGCAGTACCGCGGTCCGGGCAACGTCGTCGCACAGCCCTCGAACGCCAGCAGCAGCCAATCGTCGGGCTCCGGCGCCAACACGGGATCCCCGGCCTCCTCCCCAACCGCCGGATCGTCGGCGCCGGGCGCCTCGTCGGCGACCAGCGCGACCGCCAGCGGCGCGGTCGGCGCCGCCCGCGGCATGACGCCGCGCGGCGTGCAGCTCGACGAGGACCTCGGCCGCGGGGAGTTCTGGTGGGAGTTCGGCAAGGACCCGTTCCTGCGCCTTCGCGAAGCGGTGCACGGCGGCAACGTCAGCGAGGACCAACTGCTCGACCGTCGCGTCGGCGCGGCCCGCTTCGTCGCCCAGCGGCCGACCGCCAACGATCTCGACGCCGTGAGTTCGGCGCTCGAGCAGCGCCTCGCCGAGGACCCGGACCGCGACACGGCCTCGGCGTGCATGGTGGCGCTGGCCAAGATCGGTGGCGCCCGGCGCAACAAGAGCCTGTTGCCGCTCGTGACGCCCCACCTACGCGGCAAGGACCAGGAACTGCGCGAGACCGCCGCGCTGGCGCTCGGCATCCACGGCAGCGACGACGAGGACACGTTGAACGCGCTCGTCGACCTCGCCGCCGATGGGCCGCGAGGCCGCAAGCTGTCGGGCGACGTGGCCGTCAACGAACGCACGCGCGCGTTCGCGATCTACTCGCTCGGCCTGCTGCGGGCCCGAGCCACGGACCCCAAGCGCATCGCCGCGATCGACGAACCGATGCACGCCGTGCTCGCCGATCCCTCGGCGCACAGCCGCGACGTCAAGGTCGCGGCGGTCGAGGTGCTCGGACTGCCGCCGCGCGGCGACGGCAGCGCCGAAGGCCGGCTCGTCGTCGAGCGCGCGGTCAGCGCGCTCGGCGGGTACTACCGCGCCGAACTCGGACCCGGCGAGCACCTGCTGCAGGCCCACGTGCCGCCAGCGCTCGCGCGCCTGCTGCGCGCCAACCGCCTAGCCCTCGACTCCTGGCGCGATCGCTTCGCCGCCGACCTCCGCGCCAGCCTCGCCGGCTCGACCGAGCCAGCGCGCGCCACCAGCGCCTTCATCGCCCAATCCTGCGCGCTCGCACTCGGCGACCTGTCGGAGCCGTGGAACGACGCGCTCGCGCCCGCTGCGGCGACGGCGGAGTTGCTGGTCGCCTGCTACCGCGACCACAAGGATCGCCAGACCCGTTCGTTCGCGCTGGCGGCGATCGCTCGCATGGGCGGCGAAGAGGCGCGCGACCTGCTGCTGAAGGAACTGGCCACCGCCGGCAAGTCGATCGAGCGCCCATGGGTCGCCATGGCGCTGGGCGTGTGGAGCGCGCGACGCGGCGCCGCGGAAGGCGCCGAGGCCGGCACGGCCGATCCAGACGTCCGCACCGCCCTGCGCAAGGTCTTCGCCGAGGCGAAGAATCCGAACGCCGCCGCAGCCATGGGCATCGCGCTCGGCCTCGCGGGTGACAAGGACCTCGACGGTCCGACGCTGCAGCAGGCGCTCGCCGATCGGCGCAACCAGGACGACGCCGCCGGCTACCTCGCATTGGCGCTCGGCCTGCTGCGCGACCGCGCGACGATCGGCGACGTCCGCGACCTGCTGCGCGCGTCGTCGCGCCGGCCGTTCGTGATGCTGCAGTGCAGCCGCGCGCTCGGCCTCATCGGCGACCACGGCGTCACCGAGATGCTCTGCCGCGAGCTGCAGGATCCGGACGCGGGCCTGTTCCGGCTCTCGGCCGCCGCCGCCGCCATCGGACAGCTCGGCGACCGGCGCAGCCTGGACGCGCTGCTCGCGCTGCTGCGCGACGCGAAGCAACCTGGCCTGACCCGCGCCTTCGCGGCGGTCGCGCTCGGCAGCGTCTGCGACAAGGACATGCTGCCCTGGAACTCCGCCTACGCGACGCAGACCAACTATCGCGCCGCGGTCGACACGCTGACCGACGGGGCGCGCGGCATCCTCGACATCCTCTGAGCCGAGGTCAGGCGACGCGAGGTCAGGCGACGAGGCGACGCAGGCCGGCGCAGGCGAGGAACGCGGCGGCGAACGCTGCGGCCTGCAACCAGCCGTTGCGCGTCGCCAGGCCTTCGGCGCGCGCGACCGGCGCGAGCTCTTCGACGACGTAGCCGCGCTTCTCGCCCACGCGCGCTCTTGCATCGCTCGCCGGCGCCGCCGCCAAGACCGCGTCGTACTCGGCGCGCGCGGCGCGCAGTTCGCGCATGGCCCAGCGCGCGTCGCCGACCAATTCCCGCAAGTAGGCCGTCGCCGTCGCGCTGGCTTGCGCGGCGGCGATCACCGCCGGCCAGTCGCCACGCTGGCGCGCCTGGAAGGCGGCGAGTTCCGCCTCTTCCGCCGTGGCGGTGCCCGCGGGCCGGAAGGCCTCGCCGGCATCGCGACGTTCGACGTAGCTGTGCGCCAGCAGCGCATCGAGCGCCGGCAGGTCGTCGACGAGCGGCGAGAGTCCGACGCCCGGCTCGAACCAAGTCGCCGCCGCCGCCTGCGCGACGATGCGGCGCCACGCCGCGTCGTCCGCCGGCGCGGCGAAGCGCTCCTCGCCGAACGCGAAGTCCGCGAGGCAGGATGGCTGCGGCGCGGCGCCAAGACGCGCGACCAGCAGCGCGTTGCGCGAGTTTGGCACCATCAGGGCGCGCGCGTGACCGAAGACGAGGGCCATCGTGTCCGCGATGCGCACGAGGACCGGGTCGTCGCGGCGCAGCGCGCCGACATTGCACGCCAGCACGCCGCCCGGCTTCAGCCGCAGCTTGGCCGCACGAAAGAACTCGACGCTCGCGAGGTGCGCCGGGATGTAGACCTGGTGCGCGTAGGCATCGACGTGGATGACGTCCCACTGGTCCGTCGCGCGCGCGAGGAACACCCGACCATCGACGGCGTAGCGCCGGCCGGGCGCCTTCGGCCCGGGAAAGTGGGCGTCGCCGAGTTGCATCGTGGCTGGATCCACGTCGACGGCGTCGACCGTCGCGGTCGGGTGCACCGCGCCGTAGACGAGCCGCATCGTGCCGGCGGCGTCGCCGATCGAGAGCGCGCGCAACGGGGACGGACGCCTGCCCTCGCCGGCGAGCAGCGGAGCCAACGCATGCCAGTCGTAGTAGGCGCCGCCGGTGAAGCACGAGCCGTCGACGGCGAGCGAGTGGAACGAATCGAGGCCCTCGTTGATGCGCAGGCGCGTGCGCGTGGGCGCGGCTTCGCTGCGGACCACCTGGAGGAACTGCATGCGGCTCTCGACCTCGGCGATCAGTCGATCGCCCGGCAGCGACGCGCGCAGCGGACCGCGCGGCAGGGCCAGCGACCCAAGGCACAGCAGCGCGAGTCCTGCGACCCCGGCACGACGCGGCGCGATCGCGAGCAGCGCCGCCGCGCCGGCCACCGCCGCGCCGGCGACGGCCAACGCTGCGCGGCAACCAAAGGCCGGCACCAGCACGTGCGTCGCCAGGAAGGTGCC
>JBEITC010000179.1:0-7471 GCA_040375075.1 Planctomycetota bacterium
GCATCCAGCAGCCCTTCGTCTGGCACACGCCCGTGATCGGCGCCTCCAGCCGCACCGTCTTGCCGGTGAACTGCTCCGGCGCCTTCAGCGCGTCGGCGATCGGCGTCGCAGCGCCCTCGGTGATGCCCGCGCCGAAGTGGTCGAACTTGCCCTCGTCGAGCTTCTTTGGCGCGGCCTTCGGATCCTGCGCCGCGGCGGCGGGCTTGGCCGGGGTGGCGGCGTTGGTCGGGATCGACGGCAGCGGCGTCTGGGCGGCAGCGGCGGCGGCGAAGGCAAGGACGGAGACGATCGTCAGGGCGCGCATCGGGGTGGGGTTGGGGTTGGGGCGGTGAGGGTAGACCACGTCCGCCGTTCCAGCCATGGGCGGAGGGGCGCAGGCGCGCGCCGGCGACCGCCGCCGAGGCTTGTGCGCGCCGTCGTCGTCCGCATGATGGGCCGCGGTCACGCCGCGAGACCGGGCCGGTCAGCCCGCGCGGCCCGCACGCTCCCGCCCCATGCTGCTGCACCTCAAGCGCCCCATCGTCTTCCTCGACTTCGAGACCACCGGCCTCGACGTCACCACCGACCGCATCGTCGAACTCGCGCTCGTCCGGCTCCATCCCGACGGCAGCCGCGAAGCGCTCGTGCGCCCGGTCAACCCGGGCATCGCGCTCAGCAAGGGCGCGACCAAGGTCACCGGCATCCACTCGGCGGACGCGTGCGGCCTGTTCGGCGACGGCGGCAAGAAGCCGGCCCAGCCGCTGCGCAAGCTCGCGCCCGAGCTGCTCGCCTTCCTCGGTGACAGCGACATCGGCGGCTTCAACCAGATCGGCTACGACCTGCCGCTCTGGCTCAACGAGTGCAAGCGCCACGGCATCACGTTCGACCTCAAGGGCCGCAACCTCGTCGACGCCAAGGTGATCTTCAACGTCTGCGAGACGGCGTGGGACCGCTTCCTGATGGGCCCGCGCAACCTGAGCGCCGCCGTGCGCCACTACTGCGGCCGCGAGCTCGAGGGCGCGCACAGCGCCGAGGCCGACACGCAGGCGACGATCGACGTGCTGCTGGCGCAGCTGCAGCGCCACCCGCAGCTGCCCAAGGACGTGCCCGGCCTCGCCGACTTCTGCGCGCGCAACAGCGAGAAGAACCGCGACGAAGAGCCGGCGGCGAAGACCGGCACGGCGAGCCGATGACGTTCGCGCAGAAGCTGCGCTACCGCTTCGGCGACATCGACGACGCCGGCATCGCCTACTACCCGAAGCTCCTGCACTGCTTCCACTGCGCGTTCGAGGACTGGTGGAGCGACGCGCTCTCTCACCCGTACCCGCGCCTGCTGCACGACGACAAGCTCGGCTTCCCGGCGGTGAAGCTCGAAGCCGAGTTCTTCGCGCCGATCCGCTACGGCGACGACCTGACCGTGCACCTCGCCGTGCTGCGCATGGGCGCCAGCTCGGTCGAGTTCGGCTTCTGGATCACCAAGGACCAGGACCCCAAGCCCCGCTGCCGCGCGCGCATCCTGACCGCGGCCGTCGACATGGACACGCTGAAGGGCGTGCCGCTGCCGGACGTCTGGCGGCAGAGGTTCCAGGCGTTCGCGCTGGCCGAAGCGGACTTCCCGCGCGGGCGCTGACGCGACGAACACGCCCATCCGCGATCGCGGCGCGCAGGCAGCGACGCGCGCGGAACGAACGCGGGCCAGAACCTCCCGCGCACGCCATCGGGCGGCGACGCAGCGGGCCCGTCGCCGCGCAATGAGCCTGGCAGCTGCCGCCCGCGATCAGCGGCTGCCCGCCGACGCCATGGCGAAAGCGATGGCAACTGCGCCACCGAACACCGTGGTGAAGGCGAGGAACGCCGCCGTGGCCGCGAGGCCCCACGCCAGCCAGACGACCGCCGGCGCGCCGTCCGTGGCGTGCGCGTCGACATCCGCGCATTCGCCAAGACGCCGCTCGCGCCCGTGGCGCACGACCACCGCGAGCCAGCCGACGAGTAGGCCGGCGAACAGACCGACGAAGGGGCCGACGAGGGAAGCGGCCCACGCTTCCAGCATGTCGAACGGCGACGATGACGCGTCACCGAACCACCGCGTCCGCACCCACAGCGCCGCCAGCCACGCCGCGGGCACGGCCACCATGCCGGCGACGCCGGCGAGGACCAGCGTGCGCGTGATCGCCGCGGGGGTCAGCGGGCGGAGGGGCATGACGCGGGCCTAACCCGGCAACCGGAACGCCCGCGGAAACCCACCGCTCGCCGGCCCGCAGTCGACGCCGAACACCGACCGCAGCAGCGCCGGGGCCAGCGCCTGCTCCGGCGGCGCGTCGGCGGCGACGCGGCCCTCGTGCAGCACAACGACGCGGTCGGCGGCCGGCGCGAACAGGTTGAGGTCGTGCGAAGCGACGAGGCAGCCGCGGCCCTGCGCGCACAGCCGGTCCATCAGCGCGACGAGCTGCAGCGCGTGCTCCAGGTCGAGGCAGTTGGTCGGTTCGTCGAGCAGCAGCAGCGGCGCCTTCGTCGCGAGCGCGCGCGCGACGGCGATGCGCCGCTGCTCGCCGCCCGACAGCGTCGTCACCGGCCGATCGGCGAAGCCTTCGGCATCGACGTCGCGCAGCGCCTCTGCGATGGCGGTGCGGTCGTCGGCCGACAGCGGCGCGCCGCGCCCGCGGTGCGGATGCCGACCCATCGCCACCAGTTCGCGGCCGGTGAACTCGAACGGCGTCTCGATCGCCTGCGGCACGAACGCGAGCTGGCGGGCGCGTTCGTCGCCGCGCCAGCTGCCGATCGGCTTGCCGCCGAGCTGCACCGCGCCACCGGCGACCGCCTGCGCGCCGAGCAGCGCGCGCAGCAGCGTGCTCTTGCCAGCGCCGTTGCGGCCGGCGAGCAGCACGAGTTCGCCCGCGCGCAGCGCGCACGACGCGCCGGCCAGCACGCGCCGCGCGCCGAGTTGCACCGCGAGATCGCTGCCGACGAGGTCGGTCACAGCGCCTCCCCGCGGCGATGGCGCGCCAGCAGCCACAGGAAGTACGGCGCGCCCAAGAACGCCGTCACGACGCCAAGCCGCAGGTTGGCGTCGGGCGGCGCCAGCCGGCAGCCGAGGTCGGCGGCGACGAGCAAGATCGCTCCGAGCCACGCCGACGCCGGCAGCAGCCGATCGTGCGCGGGACCGACGAGCAGCCGCGCAAGGTGCGGCACCACGAGCCCGACGAAGGCGATGCCACCGGTGTTCGACACGGTCGCGGCGGTCAGTCCGCACGCGATCCACACCAGCCGCCGGCGCGCGCGCGGCGCGTCGAGGCCGAGGCTGTGCGCGGCGTCGTCCGACAGCGTCAGCAGGTCGAGGTCGCGCACCGCCGGCCGCAGCAGCGCGCCGCACAACAGCAGGCCGAATGCGGTGATCGCGGCGTGTTCCCACGTGCGCGCATCGAGCCCGCCCATCAGCCAGAACAGCACGCGCGAGCTCGCCGTGTAGTTGTCGAACGTGAACGTCACCGCGAACGACGTCAGCGCGCCGACCAGCGTGTTGAGCGCGATGCCGGCGAGCAGCAGCGAGGTGACGGCGAAGCGGTCGTGCGCGCGCGCCAGCGTGAACACCAGCGCGGTCGTCGCGAGCGCGCCGAGCAGCGAGCCCGCCGGCGTGGCAATCACCGACCAAGCGGCAGCGCCGGTGACGATCGTCAGCGCGCCGCCGAACGCCGCGCCAGCGCTCGTGCCGACGAGGTCCGGCGACGCGAGCGGGTTGCGGAACGTCGCCTGCATGACGGCGCCGGCGAGCGCCAGCGAAGCGCCGCCGCACAACGCGACGAGCAGGCGCGGCAAGCGGATGTCGCCGAGCACGAACGCGTCGACGGCCGGCACGCCATCGCCGACGCCGACGCAGCCAGCGAGCCACGCAGCGACATCGGCGAGGCCCGGGCCTTCGCGCGCGAGGCCGAGGTGCAGCGCGGCGAGCGCGAGCAGCGCGAGGACGGCGACGAGCGCGCGGGTCATGCGGCCCTCCCGATGCGGAAGAAGGCTCGCACCAGCCCGCAACGCCACGAGGGCGCGCGCGATCCACGGGAGCGCGCGTCGGGTGCGCCACGAAACAGGCAATCGACCTGCTCGCATGCACCCGCTGCTGGCACACGGCGCGACGCGACGAAGTTCACGAAGGCGTTCACGGCCGCCCCCACTGCCGCAGCGCGTCCTGCAGCCGCGCCGCCGCGTCGACCAGCCGGTGCGAGGTCGTCGCCAGCAACGGCGACGGGATGCGCACGTAGCGGGCCCGCTGCGCGCACGGCAGGAGCGCGAGGCCCGGTTGCTGCGCCAGCCACGCCGGCTGTTCGCCGTCGGCGGCGTCGGCGCCGCCGAGCACCAGCGCGTCGGGCTGCCCGCCGAGCACGGTCTCGACGTCGAGCTTGCGGAACGGGCCGACGCCGCGTTCGCCGGCGAGGTTGCGCGCGCCGGCGGCGCCGACCATGGCGTCGAACAGCGAGCCGCGGCCGTAGGTGTGCAGCGCGCCGTCCAGGCTGGCAACGCGCCAGGTCGCGCATTCGCCGGCGTGCGCGGCGAGTGCTGCGAGCCGCTGCTCCATCTGCGCGACCAGCGCTTCGGCCGGCGCTTCCAGCCAGCACACCGCGCCGATGCGGCGCAGGTTGGCGGCGATGTCGGCGAACGACGTCGGCGTCGCCGTCTGCACCACCGGCACGTCGGCGGCGGCGAGCAGCGCCAGCGTCTCCGGCCGCGTGAACGCATCGCAGACGACGAGGTCGGGCCGCGCCGCCAACAGCTGCTCGGGGTCGGCGCCGACGAGCGGCAGGCCCTTGGCCTCGTCAGCGACCAGCGAGTAGCGCGCGTCGGCGGCGAGCACGTGCACGCCGGCGAGCCGTTCGCGCGGCGCGATCGCCAACAGCGTCTCGGTCGCCAGCACCGACGCGGCGACGATCCGCTGCGGCGGGCTCGCCGGCCGCCAATCCGCCGCCTGCCACGGCGCCGCGCGCCGGCAGCCGGTCAGGCAGCCGAGCGCGGCGACGGCGAGGGCGAGAAGGACGGGGCGCAGCACCGGCGCATCATCGCCCTTGCTGCGGCTCCGGCAACGAGAAGCTGGCCGGTGTCTCGGCGTCCTTCTTCACCTGCTGCTCGGACCACGGCGCGTCGGCGAGCGCGACCGGGCCGATCGCGGCCTCGATGCCGTCGGCGCGGCGCACGACGAGCGCGAGTGCGTCGCCGCCGAGGCATCCGCTGATCCGCGCGAGCGCGTGTGGCGCGTTGCGCACCGGCACGCCGCCGACCTGCAGCAGCACATCGCCCTTCTGCACGCCGGCAGCGTGCGCCGGGCCGCGCGCGTCGACGGCGACGACCTTGGCGCCGGGGCCGAGCCATGCGGGATCGAACTGCACGCCGAGCCAACCGCGCTGCAGCGCCTCGCCCTGCTGCATGCGCGCGAGCAGCGGCGCGATGTCAGCAATCGTCGCCGCGAAGCCGACGCCGGAGTCGTACCACTCGACGCCGGCGTTGCGGCCGCTCGGCGAAAGCGGCACGGCGATGCCGAGCACGCGGCCCTGCACGTCGACGACCGGACCGCCGTAGTTGGCCGGCGAGGTGCCGGCGTCGATCTGCAGCGCGCGGCCGAACTGTCGGCCCTTGGCGCTGACGATGCCGAAGTGCACGGTCGGCAACTCGGCGGCGAACGTGCGCCCGAGCGCGAGCGCCCACTGACCGACGCGCACCTCGGCCGGATCGACGAACGTCGGCACCGGCAGGCCGCTGGCGTCGATCTTCACCAGCGCGAGGCCGCGGCTGGTGTCCTCGCCGGCGCGCGTCGCCGGGAACGTGCCGACGCCCGGCACGGTGACGAGGATCGTCGTCGGTTCGAGCGCGAGCGCGAAGCGCGCGACCAGGATCCAGCCGTCGGCGGTCAGCACGACCCCGGTCGCGCGGCCCTGCGCCTGCTGGAAGCCGGTCGATGGCGTGACCAGCGGCTTCTTCGGCTGCTTGTCGCCGTCCTTGTCCTTCTCCGGCGCGTCGCCGGGCTTGGGCTTCGCCTTCGGCTTGGGCACGAGCCGCGGCTTCGGCGGCGCTTCGCCGTCCATCGGTCCCTCCGCGCGCTCGACCTGCCGCGTGCCGCCGAAGGTCTCGATCGTGACGGTGAACGGCGCCGCCGCCGCGAGCGCCTGCTGCACGACTGGCTCGAGGCGCACGAACTCGTCGGCCGGCGGCGCCTGCGCGGCGAGCGACGCGGCGCACAGCGCCAGCGCCAAGGCCGCGGCGGCCGCCGAGCGCGGTGCGCGCGCTCCGAAACGGCGATTGCTCGCACGCGCGCTCACTTGGCCGGCTCCTTGGCGAGCGTGACCTCGGCTTGCTGCACCTGCTGGCCGCGCTTCCACACCAGTTGCACCTTGGCGCCGGCGCCAAAGCGCGCGAGCACGTCGCGGTACTCGCGGCAGGTGCGGATCGAGAAGTCGTCGATGCGCACGATCAGGTCGTCGGCGCGCAGGCCGAGCGCCGCAGCCGGCGAGCCGGCGACGACGCGTTCGACGTACGCCGGCGGTGATTGGCGACCCGACTTGTCGAACAGCACGACGCCGAGCCACGCCGGCTCCTTGGCGACGGCGACCGGCTCCGGCGCCTGCTGGCCGCGCACGACGCGGTCGAGGTACGGCAGCAGGTCGGCGACGGGGATCGCGGCCGACAGCAGCGTGTTGGTCTCCTTCGCCGCGAGCGACTTCATGTTGAGCCCGAGCCAGCGGCCATCGAGCGAAAACAGCCCGCCGCCCTCCTGGCCGGGATTGATCGCCGCGTCCGTCAGGATCAGGTCGCCGTCGAACGCGACGTCGGCGAGGCGATGGCGCAGCGCCGTGTTGGCGCGGCCGACGACGACGCCGAAGGTCGCGCTGTTCGCTTCCTCGAACTCCGCGAGCCGGAAGCAGTTGCCCAAGGCGACGACGAACTGGCCGGTGCGATCGAAGCGCTCGCGTTCGGGCCACAGCGGCTGCAGGCCGCCGTCGACCTTCGCCGCGTCGATCTGGATCAGCCGCACGCCGAGCTTCGGCTCCGGCGGCAGCAGCGTCGCCGGGTGCACACTGCCGTCGTGCAGCACGACGCGCGTGCGCTCAGGCTGCAGCAGGATCTGGTCGAGCGTGAGGATGTGGCCCTGCGCGCTGACGACGACGCCGGCGGCATAGGGCCGGATCGTCTGCAGGCCGCTCGCGCCGAAGACCTTGACCACGCTCGGTTGGCGCAGCGCGATCGTTCGTTCGAGCTGCGTCGTGGGCGCGACAGCGACCGGCGCTCGCGGCGTCGCCTTGGGCGGCGTCACGGCGCTGGGTGGAGTGGTCGGCGGCGGGTCTTGTGGTGCCAGGGCGGCTGCGCGCGCGATCGTCGCACCGGCCACGGCGAACCACGTCGGCGGCGCCGTCGGCGTGCTCGCTGCCTTGGCCTCGCGGTTGCGGGGCGTCGCCGGCGACCGCCGCGTCGATGCATTGTCCAAGGTCCCAGCGGCAACGGCTGACGCACGCAC
>JBEITC010000369.1:0-4186 GCA_040375075.1 Planctomycetota bacterium
GCCGCGCTGGTGCCCGTGCGCAAGCAGCGCGCCGGCCGCGCCACCGACGACCGGCCGGCGTTCGCGCCGAGCCGCGCGGCGCGCATCGTCGCCGCCGAGAGCTGTTGGCGCGGCGACGGGCTCGCGCTGACGCCCAACGCCTTCCCGTTCGCGCGCGGCCAACGGCTGCTGTGGCCCGAAGAACCGCTGCGCGAACCATCGACCGCGATGTGGGCCGCGGCCTTCGCGTGGGCCGACGGCAAGGGCGGCGCCGCGCTGGTCAACAACGTCGGCGCCGCGTCGTCGATCGGCCGCGCGCACGCGCACCTGTGCGCCGAGCGGCTGCCGTTCCTCGCCGCGCTGCGCGAACGAACGGGTCCGCGCGACCTGATCGAACTGCCCGCCGGCGTCGAACTGGTGGCGAAGGACGTGCCGTTCTGCCTGCTCGGCGTGCGCGGCCCGGCGGCGGCGCGCGCGCTGGCGGTCGTGCGCCTCGCCGAGGCGCGGCTCACCGCCGCATGGAACGTCGTCGCACAGGACGGCGCGACCTGGCTGCTGCCGCGGCGCGTCGAGACGCCGGCGCCGGGCTTTCCGTTCGCGCTCGGGGCCGCCGAGCTGTGGGGCCGCTGGTGCTACGTCGAGGACGCGCCGTTCGTCGCCGCGACCGCCGCGGACCTCGAAGCCGCGCTGCTCGCTGCCAGCTGCTCGCCCTTGTCCTGACCTTGGCGAGACCGGCTCCGGCGCTGGCGTGAAGCGACCGGGGCCGGCCTGCCCGCGCGCGTCGTTCCATGCCCTTCGTGTGGCGATGGCGCGGCCCGCAGCGAGCGCGCCGACGCGGCGACGACCCGACCGCCCGCGCAGTAGGTCCGCCTCGCCCCGGTCGCTACGCTAGGCGCCCCGATGGACCCACGGATCGAACGCGCGCGCGCGATCGTCGACTGCGAAGCCAAGGCCGTCCGCCAGGTCGCCGAGCGCCTCGGCCCGACCTTCCTGCAGGCGCTCGACCGCATCCTGGCGCTGCGCGGCCGCGTCGTCACCGCGGGCATGGGCAAGGCCGGCTTCATCGCGCAGAAGGTCTCGGCGACGCTGGCCTCGACCGGCACGCCGTCGATCTTCCTGCACCCGGCGGAGGCCATCCACGGCGACCTCGGCCGCGTCGACGCCGGCGACCTGCTGCTGGCGTTCTCCAAGTCGGGCGAGACGCAGGAACTGCTGGTGATGCTGCCGCACGTGAAGAACGTCGGCGTGCCGATCGTCGCGGTCACGCAGGACGCCGGCTCGACGCTCGGCCGCCACGCCGACCTCGTGCTCGAACTCGGCCGCATCGACGAAGCCGGGCCGCACGGGCTCGCGCCGAGCGCGTCGACGACGGCGATGCTGGCGCTCGGCGACGCGCTGGCGCTGATGGTGCAGGAAGGCCGGCGCTTCGGGCCCGAGGACTTCGCGCGCTTCCACCCCGGCGGCGACCTCGGCCGCCGCCTGATGAAGGTGCGCGAACTGATGCGCAGCGGCGACCGCAGTCCCGTCGTGCGCAGCGGCGCGACGGTGATGCAGGCGATCGAGGTGATGACGCGCACGCCGGGCCGCCCGGGCGCGACCAGCGTCGTCGACGCCGATGGCAAGCTGATCGGCTTCTTCACCGACGGCGACCTGCGCCGCCTGATCGAGCAAGGCCTCGCCGACCCGCGCCAGCGGTCGATCGACGAGGCGATGACGCGCAACCCGCGCGCGATCGACCCGGACACCTTCGCGCTCGAGGCCTTGGCGATGCTGCACCAGCGCGCCATCGACCAGATGCCGGTGGTCGACGCCGGCGGCGCGCTGCTCGGACTGCTCGACGTGCAGGACCTGCTCAACCTCAAGATCGGATGAGCGGCCACGCGCCCACACCGGGGCGGCCGCTGCCGCCGCGCGAAGTCCTCGCCGCGATCGAGTTGCTGCTGCTCGACGTCGATGGCGTGCTGACCGACGGCCGCATCTGGTTCGACGCCGAAGGGCGCGAGCAGAAGGCCTTCCACGTGCACGACGCGTCGGGGCTCGTCTACTGGCATCGCAGCGGCCTGCGCTCGGGCTTCCTGTCCGGCCGCGGCGGCGACATCGTCGAACAACGCGGGCGCGAACTCGGCGTGCACGAGCTGCTGCTGTGGCGCCGCGACAAGGACGCCGCGTTCGCCGAGGTGCTGCAGCGCCAGCGCCTCGCTCCGGCGCAGGTCGCGTACGTCGGCGACGACCTGCTCGACCTGCCGGTGCTGCGCCAGGTCGGCTTCGCCGCGACGGTGCCCGAGGCGCGCGCCGAGGTGCTGGCGCAGTGCCACTACGTCACCGCGCGCCGCGCCGGCTTCGGCGCCGCCCGCGACGTCGTCGAAGAGCTGCTGCGCGCCCGCGGCGCGTGGGACGCGATCCTGCAGCGGGACGGCCGCGGATGAAGAAGCTGCTCGCCTTCGTGCTGCTGCTGGTCGCCGGCTTCGCCCTGGTGACCTGGCTCGCCGGCGACGCGCCGACGCCATCGACCCCGTCGCTCGGCGGCGGCGCCGCCGGCAAGCCGAAGCCGCAGCCACAGCCGCAGCAGCCGGGCGGCGTCACCGTGCAGCAAGGCCCCCTCGGCGCGACGTTCACGCAGAGCGGCCCGCTCGACGTCGTGCGCTGGCGCTCGGTCCCCGAGGCCGACGGCCGCGCGCGCAAGGAAGAGGTCTTCGTGCTGCAGGCCGCCGACAGCCGCCCGCTCGGCGAAGGCCGGCAACAGCTCGACGGCGTGACGGTCAAGCTGTTCGACGGCCCGGCGCACGCCGCGACGCTGCGCGCACAGCAGGCGTTCGTCGCGCTGCAGCCCGACGCCACCGGCAAGCCGTCGGTCGACGAAGGCAAGGACATCGACCTGCGCGGCGTCGCGGTCGACGCCGAGCCGGGCAGCCGCCTGCGCGGCTTCCACCTGGAGATGGGCGCCGCGCGCGTCCGCATCGAAGACGGCGCCGTGACGCTGATCGCGCCCGACGAAGAGGCCGTGCTCGCTCGACTCGCGGGCGACCGGCCGCTGACGCTGCGCGGCTTCGGCCTGCGCGCGTCGCTGCCGCGCGACGCCAAGGGTCGCCTGCTGCGCGCCGACGTCGTCGTGCCGCGCGAACCGGTCGCCGAACTCGAAGGCACGACGGTCAAGGCGCGCGGCGCGCTGCGCTTCGTCGACGACGCCGCGAACGGCGCTGCCGAGCTGACGCTGCAGGACGACGTCGAGCTGACCAGCGATCGCGCCGGCATCGCCGCCCCCGGCGCCGGCGGCGCGACGGCGGTCGGACCCGGCCGGCTCACCGTGCGCGGCGACCGCTTCGTCGGCTGGCTGCTGCGCCACGAAGACGGCGAACGCCAGCAGCTGGCGTGGCGGCGGCTCGAGCTGACCGGCGCGCCGGCGACGGTGGCGCTGCCCGGCGGCCGGCTGACGACGCCGCGCCTGACCGCGCATCCGAACACGTACGGCGAACTCGGCTGGCTGACCGCGCACGGCGGCGAGAGCCGCATCGAACAGACCGAGCCGCGCCGTGGCCGCGCGGCCGACGACCTGATGGTCGGCGTCAGCGAGAAGCGCATCCACTTCGCCGAGCCGCGCGCCGTCGCCGGCGCGCACCTGCGCAGCTTCGGCTTCCCGCGCTGGACGATGCGGCCGCTCGAACAGCTGCAGGCCGTCGTCGTCGAAGGCCGCGCCACCGTGCAGGACAAGACGTCGCTGTGCACGGCGCAGGACGGCGCGCGCCTCTACCGGCGCGACGGCAGCGACGCCGGCCTCGTGCGGGGCCTCGGTCCGGCGCGCGTCGAACGCCGCGGCGTCGGCGCAGACGCCCGCGACCTCGTCGCCACCTGCAGCGACGGCTTCACGCTGACGACGCGCGACGGCGTGCAGCGCGCGCAGATCGGCCCCGAGACGCCGGACGGCTTCGACGCCCGCGGGCCGTGGACCAAGAACGTCTTCACGCTGCGCCACGGCGACGCCGAGGCTGCCGGCAACGGCGTGGCGACGATCGAACAGCGCGGCGACGACGTCGTCGTCGAGGCAGGCGCGCCCGACGCTTCGATCACGGCGACGCTGCCCGCCGACGGCGTCACGCTGCGCCGCGTGCACCGGCTCGTCGCGCGCTTCCTCGGCAATCGCCCCGTCGTCTTCGACGTCGCCGGCTGGCCGGTGGACGTCGCCATCGCGCGCGGCGACGACCGCATCGCC
>JBEITC010000543.1:0-2464 GCA_040375075.1 Planctomycetota bacterium
CGCCGCGGTCGCCGGCTGCGAACAGGTGCTCGCGGTCGGCGGTGCGCTGGCGGTCGCGGCGTTCGCCTTCGGCGTCGGCGGACCCGCCTGTGACATGGTCGTCGGCCCCGGCAACCGCTGGTTCACCGCCGCCAAGCGCCACCTGTTCGGGGAGATCGGCCTCGACGGTCTGGCCGGGCCGAGCGAGTTGCTGATCGTCGCCGACGCATCGGCCGACCCGGCGTGGGTGGCCGCGGACCTGCTCGCGCAGGCCGAGCACGACGTCGACGCCCGCGCCGTCCTGGTCGCGACCAGCGCGGACCTGGTGGCTGCGGTCGACGAGGAGCTGGCGCGACAACTCGCGGCCTTGCCGACGGCGGCGACGGCGGCGGCGGCGCTGGCGAACGCGGGCCGTGTGGCGTTGGCGACGGACGTCGAGGCGGCGATCGCCGTCGCCGATCGCCTCGCGCCGGAGCACCTGCAGTTGATGGTGCGCGACGCGCGCGCGTGGTCGGAGCGGCCCCGCGCCTACGGGGCCTTGTTCGTCGGCAGTCGCAGCGCCGAGGTCTTCGGCGACTATGGCATCGGCCCGAACCACGTGCTGCCGACCGGCGGCACGGCGCGGTTCCAGGCCGGCCTTTCCGTGGCGACGTTCCTCCGCCCGGCGACGTGGCTCGACGTCCACGATCCAGCCGGCGTCGGCGCCGACGCGGCCGACCTCGCGGCGCTCGAAGGCCTGCCTGGCCATGCCGCCGCCGCGCGCCTTCGCGACGGAATGCCGACGGCGGCTGCAACGCGACCGGGCGGCCGCTAACCTCTCCGCCCGTCCATGGCGATGCGCAGCAACCCCGATCCGTCCCGCGGCCTCGGCTGGGGCGTCTTCCTGGCCGGCTTCGTGCCGGGCCTGCTGCAGTTCCACCTCGGGCAGAAGCCGCGCGCGCTGCTCGCCTTCGCCAGCTGCATGGCGCTGTTCTTCGCCGGTTGGGCCCTCGTCGGCGAGCGGCTCTTCTATTGGGCGCTGATCACGCCCGACGAATCGGGTTCGCCGGCGCTGCGCCTCGCGGCCCGCTTCGGCCTGCCGCTGACGCTGCCCGAACTGCTCAACCTGCCGGGCAACGCGATCGGCGCGCTGCTGGCCTGGGACGGCTCGCCGTCCGGCGAGCGCATGTGGCGACTGCCGCGCGCGATGGAGCACCTCGGCGGCTTCCTGACCGCCGCTTCGGGCATGCTGGCGGCGTTCTGGTCGGCCGCGGCCCACTGGGACCTGCGCCGTCGCCGCGACGGTGGCGACGACGCGCCTGCGCCGATCGCGAACCCCGCGCTGTGCGCTGGCCTGTCGTGGCTGGTTCCTGGCCTCGGCCACGCGCGCGCCGGCCAGAAGGACAAGGGCCTGCTGCTCGGCGCCGCCGTGCTGGCCGTCTTCGCGCTCGGCCTGCTGGTCTCGCACGGCCACGCCTGCGACCGCGCCACCGCGTCGGTGTGGTGGATCGGCCAGAACCTCTGCGGTGGCGGTTCGCTGTTCGCCGCGCTGACGACCGGCCCGCTGCGCATGGAGTCGGCGCCCGAGCACATGTCGCTCGGCGTCGTGCTGTGCACGGTCGCCGGCCTGATGAACCTGGTCGTGATGGTCGACGCGTACACCGTCGCCGAGCGCTCGGTGTTCCCGGTCAAGCTGTCGGAGGCGACGTCGTGAGCCTGCTCTTCCGCTGCGCGATCTACGCGCTCGTGCTGTTCCTCGTCGCCATCGTGGTCGTCGGCCAGCGCCACGCGACCGCCAAGGACACGCTGCGCGCGGCGCTGCCGCGCACGGGCCGCTGGCTCCTCTGGTCGGCCGCGCTGGTCGGCGCGATGTTCGCGCTCGAAGCGGCGTTCATCGGCTGGTGAGCCCCTCGCCCCGGCGCCACAGGTCGCCGGGCAGCCGCTGCAAGGCCCCGCGCTGTTCGAGCGCGAACAGCGCCCGCAGGAACGCCGGCCGCGGCAGCGCGCACTCGCGCGCCAGCAGGTCGGTCGGCCGCGGCCCGTGCACGAGCGCCTGCAGCAGACGCTCCTCCTCGGCGCTGGCGGCAAGGCGCAGCGCCTCGGCCGGGGCGGCGCCGACGCGCAGTCCGAGTCCCTGCAGCAGAGCCTCCGCGCTCTCCAGCACCTGCGCGCCCTCGGCGAGCAGCCGATGGCAGCCTTGGCTGCGCTCGCTGCGCCACGGGCCCGGCAGCGCGTAGACCTCGGCGCCGAGCTGCGCGCCGCTGCGCGCGGTGTGCAGCGCGCCCGACGCCAGGCTCGCCTCGACGACGACGACCGCGTGCGCGCCCATGGCGAGGATGCGGTTGCGGCGCACGAAGTGGCCGCGGCGCGCGCGGCGGCCCGGCGGCAGCTCGCTGAGCAGGCAGCCGCCGGCGGCGACGATGCGCGCGGCGAGGTCTTCGTGCTCGGGCGGGTAGATGGCGTCGAGGCCGCCGGCGAGCACGGCGACGGTCGGCGCGCCGGCGGC
>JBEITC010000481.1:0-3000 GCA_040375075.1 Planctomycetota bacterium
CAGCGGCCGGCTGCGCCCGAGCCGATGGAGCGCGGGCCGTACGGCGATCGCGATCGCGACGGCGGCGGCTTCCTGCGCTTCCGCATCAACTGGGGCAGCCGCGACGGCGCCGACCCGCGCCGCATCATGGCGCACGTCTGCCGCCGCGGCGGCATCGACAGCGACGCGGTCGGCCAGATCCGCGTGCAGTTCGGCTTCTCGACCTTCGAGATCGCCGCGCCGGTCGCCGACCACTTCGAGCGCAGCGCGCGCCGGCCCGACCGCCGCGACCCGCACCTCGTCATCGCGCGCGACCGCTTCGGCGGGCGCTGAGCGGGTCGGGCGCCGCGCGTCAGTTGCCGACCAGCGCCGCGACGGCGTTGGTCGCCAGGATGCCGGCCGGATTGGCGCTCGGGGCCAGCGGGAAGGCCTGCGCGAAGAAGCCGGCGCCGACGATCGACGGGTCGTTGGGCAGCGCGATCGGCGCCGTCACCGACGCGGCGATGGTGGCGACGACGCTGGTGATCACCGGATCGGTCCACAGCGTGCAGCCGGTCATGCCGATCGCGCCGAGGTCGAACGGCAGCGGCACGCCGGCCCAGGTCGCATCCGAGAAGCCGACCGCGACGACGCTGACCGGCGCGGCGAGCGAGAGGCTGGTGATGCGCAGCGTGAACGTCGCGCCCGGCTGCGGCACGCTGCCGGCGACCACTTGCAGCGCTGGCGCGAGGCCCGCGCCGCTGCACCCGGTCCCGTACTGCGCGCTCCACGGCAGGCCGCGCAGGCGCGCGACCTCGCGCGACAGCGCGCGGTAGGCCGTCGCCGCCGTCGCCGACAGCGGCTGCAGCAGCAGGTCGGTGGTCTCGAACGGATCGACCGACAGGTCGTACAGCTCTTCGCGGATCGTCAGCGTCGGCCGCACGAAGCGCAGCAGCGAGAAGCGCCCGTCGCGCGCCATCTCGCTGTCGCCGGCGGCCGTCATCGCCACCGCGCCAGCGAACTCCTGCGTGTAGCTGATCGCGCGCGGCGCCTGCTGGTTGGCGGCGGCGAGCAGCGGCGCTGCGTCGATCGCATCGAGCGGCACGGCCGCCGGCACCGCGGCCCGCGCGTTCACGCCGTGCAGCGTCGCGATCGTCGCGAACAGGTCGACGGCGTGCACCAGCGCGCCCTCGACGCGCGGGCCGCCCTGCACGGCCGGGCCCTGCACGATCAGCGGCACGCGCACGCCGCCCTGGTAGACGGTGCCCTTGCTGCGCGCGGGATCGAACGGCGCCTGCACGACGTCGCTGGCGGTGCCGTTGTCGCCGAGGAACACGACGTTGGTGTTGGCGCGCGTCGCCGCCGGGATCGTCGCCAGGAAGCGGCCGAGTTCGCGGTCCATCGCCTCGACCATCGCGCGATAGAACGGGAACGGCGTCGTCGCGGGGCTGAGGCCGCCGAGGTTCTGGCTGTGCAGGGCCGCGGGCGGCGCGTGGTGGGGCGAGTGGCCGGCGTGGAACGACAGCACGACGAACCACGGTTGGCTCGTCCCGGCGACGTAGGCGAGCGCTTCGTCGACGACGTCGGTGGTGGCGTAGTTGGTCGTCGGCCCGGCGACGCCGTTCTCGATCTTCTGCCACTGCGTGTAGCTCATCAGCGCGCCGCCGAGCGCGCCGGTGAACGTGCCGAAGCCTTCCGCGGTCGGCGTCAGCGGCCCGAGGTCCGAGCCGAGGTGCCACTTGCCGAACAGCGCCGTCTGCACGCCCGCCGGCGCGAGGATCTCGGGCAGCAGGACTTCGCTGGCGGCGAGGCCGTTGGCCGCGTTCGCCACCGCGGCGCCGATGCCGGTGCGGAAGCCGTGTCGGCCGGTCAGCAGCGAGCTGCGCGTCGGCGAGCACACCGGGCAGGCCTGCGCGTTGGCGAAGCGCACGCCGCCGGCCGCCAGCGCGTCGATCGTCGGCGTCGGCGGCGGGTTGCTGCCGAGCCCGTAGCAGGCGATGGAGTCGACGCCGACGTCGTCGGCGATCACCAGCAGCGTGTTGCGCGTCGGCGCGCCCTGCGCCGAGAGCGCGGTCAGCAGGCAAAGGGCGACGAGCAGCGGGCGCAGCATGGCCGCACGGTACGCGCAGCGCTGCGCGTCGCCCACCGCCCCGGTCTCATCGCGGGTCGAACAGCAAGGCTTCGATGCGCTGCGCCGCGTCGTCGAGTCGCGTGCCGACGGCCGCGCCGGCGCGCTCGTCGGCCAGCAGGATCGCGAAGACGCGCGTGCCATCGGCGCCTTGCCGCCAGCCGGCGCGCGTGCGCGTCGACGGCGCGCTGTCGAGCGCGCCGTCCTTGCGGAACACGGCGCGGCCGGCGTCGTCCTCGCCGTCGGCGAGCACGCGGCGGCAGGCCATCACGGTCGCGGTCGCCATGCCGGGCACGCGGCCGCGGGCGAGTGTCTGGTGCACGGCGGCGAGCGCTGCGGCGGTCGCCGTGTTGTCGCCGTTCGCAGCGCGGTCGGCGAGCATGTAGCGGCGCACCTGCAGGCCGGCGAAGCGCGGGTCGCGCGCGTGCAAGCGTTGCGTCAGGGCCGCCGGGCCGCCAAAGCGCGCGGTGACGAGGTTGGCGGCGACGTTGTACGTCGCGTTGTCGACGCCCTTGCTGGAGATCATCGCCTCGCAGACGCGGTGCGTGGACTGGCCGCCGAGCAGCCGCAGCGCCGTCGCCCGCTGCGCCGGCGTGAAGTGCGCGACCGCCGGATGGCGCGCGTCGGCGAGCACGGCGTCGGCGCCGGGCAACGGCGCATCGAGGCTGGCAGGCGGCGCCAACGGCAGGTCGGTCAGCGCCGGCACGGCGTTGGGGATGGCGACGAACGACGGCCCGGCGTCGGCCTGTGCTGCGAAGGCCTCGATCAGGTACGCCGCCTTGATCGCGCTCGCCGCCGGCATCGGCGTGTCGGCGTTCCAGGCCAGCAGCGCTTCGCCGTCCCGCGTGCCGAACCAGACCGCCGCGCGCGCCGTCGGCCCGAGCGACGCGACGACGGCGGCGACCTGCTCGGCG
>JBEITC010000434.1:0-3553 GCA_040375075.1 Planctomycetota bacterium
GGCAGCCGGGCTGGTGGCGCAGGCGGACAGGGCAGCGCCGCCAGCGGCGGCAACGGCGGCGGAACGGACGAAGTCGCGGCGAGACGGACGTGTCATCGGCGCACGGTCGCGCGCCGGCGCATTGGCGGCAAGCGCGCGGGCGCGGTGCGGCAGAGGTGGTACAGACGGCGCGGCGGCGCCGTTCGCGTCACGCGATGAGGTCGTGCATCACCTTGCCATGGACGTCGGTGAGGCGCTGGTGGCGCCCGCCGGCGAAGAAGGTGAGGCGCTCGTGGTCGAGGCCCAGCAGATGGAGCACGGTCGCCCAGAGGTCGTAGACCGTCTGCGGCCGTTCGGTCACGCGGTACCCGAGGTCGTCCGTGGCGCCGAGCGTGACGCCGCCGCGGACGCCGCCGCCGGCGAGCCAGATCGAGAAGCCGAAGGGATTGTGGTCGCGGCCGTTGTTGCCCTGCGTGAAGGGCGTGCGGCCGAACTCGCCGGCCCACACCACCAGTGTCTCGTCGAGCAGGCCGCGCCGCCGGAGATCCATCAGCAGGGCCGCGATCGGCTGATCGACCTGCTGCGCCATCGCGGCGTGGCCCTTGTGCAGTTCGCCGTGCTGGTCCCACGGGTTCGGCGCGCCGCCGGCGCCGATGTCGTGCGTGAGGCACGAGAGTTCGACGAAGCGCACGCCGCGCTCGACGAGCCGGCGCGCGAGCAGGCACTGCCGCGCGTACGCCGCCTTCTGCGGCACGGGATCGTCGATGCCGTAGAGCGCGCGCGTCTCGGCCGTCTCGCCCGACAGGTCGCACAGCTCGGGCACGGCGGACTGCATGCGCGCCGCCGTCTCCATGTTGCGGATCGCGGCCTCGACCTGCGGATCGTGGCCGGTGGCGGCGGCGAACTCCGCGTCGGCCGCGGCGAGGTAGGCCAAGCGCCGCCGCTGCGACGCCGGCAGTTCCTTCGGCCGGATGTGGGCGACCGGCGTGGCGGCGTCGGCGACGACGATCGAGGCCTGGTGCTGCGCGGGCAGGATGCCGCTGCCGAACAGGCCCGCGCCACCGTGCGGCGCCACCGCGCCGCCGCTCTGCAGCACCACGAAGCCGGGCAGTTCCTGGTTGGCCGAGCCGAGGCCGTAGTGGATCCACGCGCCAGCGCTCGGATGGCCGAGGAACGGGAAGCCGGTGTGGAAGAACCAGTTGCCCTGCGCGTGCTCGCTGACCGTGGTGGTCATCGAGCGCACGACGGCGAGGTCGTCGGCGCAATGGCGCGCGAGCCACGGGAACATCGAGCTGATCGACTGCCCGCTCTGGCCGTGGCGCGCGAACGAGAACGGCGACGCCATCAGGTTGCCGTTGTCGTTGAACATCGTGCGCTCGACCTTGCCCGGCATCGGCGTGCCGTGCAGGCGCCGCAGCAACGGCTTGTCGTCGAACGAGTCGATGTGCGACACGCCGCCCGACATGTAGAGGAAGACGACGCTCTTGGCCCGCGGCGCGAAGTGCGGCCCTTGCCCCCCGCCGGCGCGCACGTCCGGCCCGGGCCGCGGCCCCGGTTGCGCGAACGCCGCGCGCGGCAGCAACGACGACGCGGCCAACAGGCCGAAGCCGTTCGAGCCATGGCGCAACAGTTCGCGGCGAGAGCAGTCCATGGCAGCGCCGGCCCGCATCAGCGGAGCCAGACGAACTCCTTGTGGTTGCAGAGTGCGTGCGCGAGGCTCGCCCAGCCCGTCGACGGGTACGGCGAGGCCGCCAGTTCGCGGGCGCGCGCGCGCAACGCCTCGTGCGCCGCGGTGAGCGCGCGCCAATCGGCGGCGACCGCGGGCGGCGCGATGGCGAGCAGTTCGGGCGCGACGACGGCGGCGTGCGTCAACGCGTGCCAGCGCACGGCCTCCGGACGCAGCGCGCCGTCGAACACCCACGCGCCGAAGATCGTGCCCGCGAGCAGGCGATCGGCGCCGGGGGCGCTGCGGCGACGGGGATCGGCATGGCGGACGCCGAGCGCGACGAAGCTGGTCGCGGCCGCGAACTCGGGCGGCGCGCTGGCCTGGTAGGGCCGGCCGTACAACGCGCCATCGCGGTAGCAGGTCACCGTGCCGTCTTCGGCCCAGGTGATGGCGATGTGCACGCGGCGCGCGTGCGCCTCGGTCTCCTCGGGACCGTAGAACGACTGCGTGCGCGCGAAGCGCTCGCTTCCGGCCATCCACCGCATCGGCTCGCGCTCGCCGAAGACGATGGCGTCGAAGACGTCGCCGGCGGCGTCCTCGATGGCGATGGCGCCACCGCCGCGCTGCCGGAGGTCGGCGAGCTGCAGGCTGACGATCAGCGTCTTGGCGCGCACGGTCTTCTGCAGCGGATGCGCTTGCCACCGATCGGCGGCGTCGAGCACGAGCGGCGCCCGCTCGAACGCCTGCGCCGGCGCGACGTCGGGCGGGCGTTGGCCCGCGATCGCGGCGGCCACCGCGGCGGCGGCGCGGTCGTGCTGCGGTTGCAGCTGTGCGTGCGCTGCGGCGATGGCAGCGCGTTCCTGCTGCTGCGCCGCGAGCGCAGCGTCCTCGGCGGCGACGAATGCGAGACTGCGCGCGCGTTCGCCCTCGGACGGCGCGCGGCCCAGCGCCGCTTCGTACATCGCGTCGACGCGCGCGGGCGGCGGCAGCGCGCCGAGGGCCGGCTGCGCGGCCCACTGCTCGGCGCAGCTCCAGACGAACGGATCGTTGAGCAGCGTCAGCGCCTGCGCCGGCACGTTGGTCGCGAGGCGCTGCGCCGCGCAGCTCGCCGGCACCGGCGCGTCGAACGCGGCGAGGAACGCGTCCATGGCGTTGCGCTGTTGGCGCACGCAGAGGCTGCGCCGCGGCACGCTGCCGGCGACGGACGGGCCGCCGATCGTCGCGGCGTCGAGTTGGCCGGCGAGCGCCAGCAGCGTGTCGCGCACGGACTCGGCCGACGCGCGGCGCACGGCGCCATGGGAGTAGAAGACGTTCTCCGGATCGCGCGCGCGCTCGGTCGGCGCCGCCGTGCCACGCTGCCACGCCGCGGAGGTCACGATCCGGCGGATCAGGCGCTTCTGCGACCAGCCGTGCGCGAGGAAGTCCTGCGCGAGCCAGTCGAGCAGTTCGGGATGGCTCGGCTGTGCGCCGAGCCGGCCGAAGTTGTCCGCGGTCGCGACGAGGCCGCGACCGAACAGGACCTGCCACACGCGGTTGACGGCGACGCGCGCCGTCAGCGGGTTGTCCGCGCGCGACCAGTCGCGGGCGAGCTCGAGCCGGCCGCTCGCCGCGTCCGCGCACGGCGCGCCGCCGAGCAGCGAAAGGCTGCGGCGCGGCACCAGGGTCGTGGGCTGCTTGTGGTCGCCGCGCGCGAGCAGCGCGGCGTCGCGCGGCGCGTGCTCGATCACGCCGGGGACGCGGTCCGGCGCGGCGAGCTGGCGCTGCAGGTCGCCGCAACGGCGCAGCAGTTCGCGCACGGGTTCGGCGAGATCCGCCGTGCGATTGGGCAGGAGGTCGAGGCGCAGCAGCGCGTCGAGCAGCAGCGCGTCACCGTCGCTGCATGCGCCGTCGCGCCACGCGCGCGCGGCC
>JBEITC010000662.1:0-1628 GCA_040375075.1 Planctomycetota bacterium
CGACCGCGTGTTCGTCTTCGCTGGCGGCACGCCGCCGTTTCCGCTGCTCGAACAGGCTGGCGTGTCGTTCGACCCGAAGCTGCGGCCCGCGCCGGCGGCGGTCGTCGATCGTGGCAACGGCCTGCTCGGCGCGCTGCTGCTCGCCGGCGCCGCGGTGCTCGCCGTGGGCTGGTTGCGCCACGACTTCGCCGACTACTACGACCTGCCGACGGCGTTGCGCAGCGGCTCGCCGAGCCACGACGCGCTGCGGCCGCAGGGGCCGCTCGGCCTCGCGCTCGGCCTCGCCGCGACGGCGCTGTTCGTCGCCAACCTGCTGTACCTGCTGCGGCGCGCGCTGCGGGCGCTGCCCGGTTCGCTCAAGGCGTGGATGGACCTGCACGTCGCCACCGGCATCGGCGCGCTCGCCTGTGCTTCGCTGCACAGCGCCTTCACGCTGCGCGACAGCCCGGGCGGGCACGCGCTGCTGGCGATGGCGATCGTCGTCGCGGCCGGCGTCGTCGGCCGCTGGTTCTATTCGTTCGTGCCGCGGGCGTTGAACGGCCGCCAGCAAGACCTCGAGGAGCTCGCTGGCAGCGTCGCCGCGATCGCCGGCGAGTGGGACCGCAGTGGCCGCGGCTTCGGCGCCGACGTGCGGGCCGCGGTCGAAGGCCTCGTCGCCGACGCGCGGCTCGGTCGCGGCTTCGTCGCGCGCGTCACCGGACTCGTGCGTAGCCAGTGGCGGCTGCGCGGGCGCCTTGCCCGATTGCGTCGTGACGCCGTGGCGGCAGGCGTGCCGGCCGGCGAGGTCGCGCGCACGGTCGCGCTGGCGCGCCGGTCGCATCGTCTCGCCATGCAACTGGCGCACTACGAGGAGGTCCGCGGGTTGTTGTCGACCTGGCGCTGGCTGCACCGGTGGTTGGCATTGCTCCTGCTCCTGCTGACCGTGGTCCACGTGGTCGTCGCAGTCCGATACGGCGCCGTCGACTTCGGCGTGTTCGACGCCGATAGTGCGCCGCGATGAAGTTCGCGCGCTGGCTCCTGCCGCTGGCCTCGCTCGTCGCCGTGCTGTGGCTGACGTGGCGCGACGTCCGCGACGGCCGCACCAGCCCCGGGCCGCTGCATCCGGCGCATGCCGCGGTCGCCGAGCTCGCCGGCGGCGCCAACTGCGAAGCCTGCCATCGCGTCGGCGCTGGCATCGACGCCGACGGCTGCATCCGCTGCCACGCGCCGATCGGCGCGCAGCGCGCCGCGGGCCAAGGCCTGCACGGCCGGTTGCCGGCCGAGCAGTTGGCGCACTGCGAACGCTGCCACGGCGAGCACCACGGCGGCGACGTCGCGCTGATCGCGCCGCATGCGTGGCCGCGCGCTGGCGTCGTCGACGCGGCGAAGTACGACCACGCGCACGTCGTGTTCGGGCTCGTCGGCGTGCACGCGCAACTGCCGTGCGGCAAGTGCCACGCGCGCGCGGACGACCCGACGGCGCCGGCCGGCGGCCGCTTCCTCGGCCTGCAGCAGCGCTGCACGGCCTGCCACGAGGACGTGCACCAGGGGCGCTTCGGCAGTTCGTGCGCCGAGTGCCACGGCCAAGCGGAGCCGTGGCAGAAGGCGGCGGGCTTCGATCATGCGCGCTTCCCGCTGGTCGGCGCGCA
>JBEITC010000590.1:0-2064 GCA_040375075.1 Planctomycetota bacterium
CGCCGGCGGAAGGCGCCGAGGCGCCGGTCGCCGCGGACGGCGCACCGCGGCCGCCCCGTGCCGACCGGCCGCAGCAGGGTCGGCCACAGCAAGACCGATCGCAGCAGGGCCGGCCGCAGCACGATCGACCGCAGCACGATCGGCCGCAGCACGATCGACCGCCGCACGGTGGCAAGGGCCACGGCAAGCACGAGCGGCACGGTCGCCAGGACCGGCACGAGCGCCACGGCCGGCACGACCAACGCGGCCATGGCGGCCCCGGCCGCACCCGCGGCGATTCGCAACACGCCGCACTGCAGGCCGTGCAGGCGCTCGCCGAGATGGCGCACACGCTGCTGCACATCGAAGGCGTCGACCCGCTGTCGATGCCGCGGTACCTCGAGCTCAACCTGCGCATCCCGCTCGACGGCGGCAACGACGTGCGCCATGCGGCCGGCACGGCCGTCGAGCAGATCAGCAAGCGCGTGCGCGAGGTGCGCGAGCACGAGAAGGCGCTGCGCCCAGGCGCGGTGTTCAGCTACTTCGCCGGCAGTTCGCACGCCGAAGGCTGTCGTCCGGCCGAGCCGCGCCAGGTGTTCGAGGGCTACTCGTCGACCGGCAAGCCGCAGTTCGCCGACTTCGTGACGATGGCGATCGAGCGCAAGGATCCGAACATCGACCGGCTGCTCGCCGGCGAGGACATCGTGCTCACGCGCGTGACGATGGGCCGCGTGCTGCGCACCCAGCAGCTCGCCGAGTTCGGCGGCAACTCGCCGGTGTTCAAGATCCTCGGCCAGGTCGACGCCGGCCTGTTCCGCACGCTCGACGCTGCCGGCCGCTGCGCCTTCAGCTTCCAGCTGCTGCGCGGCACGACGCTCGAGGGGCGCGTGCGCCTGCGTCTGCACGCGGTCGGCGCCGTCGATCCGATGGACCTCGCGGACACGGGCCTGATGCAGATCCTCAGCCGCTTCCAGCGCCAGCTCGACGTCGAAGCCATGCGCCTGCAAGGCCAGCAGCAGGGCGGCGAGGTCGACGAGGAAGCGTTCGTGCTGCCGCTGCTGCAGGAGCTCGCGCGCCAGCTGCAGAGCCGCACGCGCAGCGCCGGTCGCCGCACCCAGCACGGGCTCGAACGCAGCGAGGAGGGCGGCCGCCCGACCTCGCGCGCCTACCCCGACGCCGCCGAGGCCAGCGACGACGCGATCTTGTGGGACCTCGACCAGAGCACGGTCGTCGTGCTCGGCGGCAAGGGACGCGTGCACGTGTTCACCGCGCAGGGCAAGCACGTCACCTCGGTGATGATGCAGGGCCACGCGATCGAGCGCCGCCGCCACACCGGCCGCTGGCGCGCGGCCGAGCCGGAGGAGCGCGGCGAGTTCCGCCTGCAGATCAAGCGTCTCGTCGCCTCCGGTGAGGACAAGCCGACCGAGGACGGCCCGCTGCCGGCGGGCGGCGCGGACTGAGCGCGATGGACCGTCCGCGCATCGGCATCGTCACGATCAGCGATCGTGCCAGCCTCGGCGTGTACGCCGACGAATCAGGGCCGGCGATCGAGTCGGCGCTGCGCGACTTCCTGGCGACGCCGTGCGACTTCGAGACGCACGTGGTGCCCGACGAGCCGCCGCGCATCGCCGCGGCGTTGCGCGAGCTCGCCGCCGCCGGCTGCTGCCTGATCTGCACGACCGGCGGCACCGGTCCCGCGCCGCGCGACGTCACGCCCGAGGTGATCCGCGAGGTCTGCAGCAAGGAACTGCCGGGCTTCGGCGAGCAGATGCGCGCGGCGTCGCTGCGTGCTGGCGTGCCGACGGCGATCCTGTCGCGCCAGACGGCGGCGATCCTCGGCAGCGCGCTGGTCGTGACCCTGCCGGGCAAGCCGGCGTCGATCCGCGTGTGCCTCGACGCGGTGTTTCCCGCGATCCCGTACTGCATCGACCTGATCGGCGGCCCGCGCCTGGAAGGCAATCCCGCCGTCGTGCAGGTCTTCCGCCCCAAGGGCAAGTGATTCGGAGCGAAGCGCCATGAACCAGACGATGACGAAGGAGCAGTTCGCGGAGCTGTTGCGGCCGGTGGCCGAGGCCTTGCGCGCAG
>JBEITC010000592.1:0-2058 GCA_040375075.1 Planctomycetota bacterium
CGCTCGCCGGCGGCGCGTTGCCGTGCGTGCTGCGGCGCAGCGCGGGCGAAGGCAGGCGGCCGCTCGTCGTCGTCGCCGCCGGTGCGCCGGCCTACGACCCGAAGGTCAACCGACCGGCGGTGCCGGCAGTGCGCGATCCGCGGTGGACCGCCGACGAACTGCGCGACCTCGGCGTCGCCGATGGCTGGCACGTGGCGTTCCTTGCCTCGCCCGGCGGCGGGCGCGACTACGCCGCTGCGCTGGCTGCGGCGCTGCCGTGGCTCGCAGCGGCGACGGATGCAGCGCCGGGCAAGATCGCGCTGGTCGCCGAGCGCGAAGCCGCCGCGGTCGCCGGGCTGGCGCTGGCGCGCTTGCGTCCGCACCTCGGCGCGGCGGCGTTGTTCGGCGTCGGCGCGTTGATGGCGCCGGCGATGGTCGCCGGCGATGGCATGCCGCTCGCGTACGCGCCGGTCGACGGACTCGACGCCGCCGTGCTGCAGCGCACGATCGACTTCGCCGCCGCGCGTCGCGCCAAGGGCGAGCCGGCGCCGGTCGCCGAGTGGTTGCCGTCGGCGCCGATGCCTTGGCCCTTCGGTCTGGCGGTCGCGCGCGCGCCGCTCGCTGCGTTCCTCGGCCGCGCCTTCGCCGGCAAGTGACGCGCGCGAACGCCGCGGCGTCGCGCGTGTCGGGCGCGCTCAGCGCGCGTCGGGCAGGAACTCGCGCACCACGGCGACGAGGTCGCGCGGGCGGATCGGCTTCTCGATCCAGGCGCCAGGCCACAGCTCGGCGCTGGTGACGTCGGCGTCGCGGCGATCGCTGCCGCTGACGATCAGGATCGGCAGGTCGTGGTGGCCGGCGGCGCGGAGGTCGCGCAGCACCTCGGCGCCGGAGCGGAACGGCAGGCTCATGTCGAGGATCACCGCCGTCGGCTTGCCTTCCTGCACGCGTTGCCGCGCCTGCAGGCCATTGCCGCAGACGTCGACCTGCATGCCGTCGCGGCGCAGCGCCATGGCGAACACCTGCGCAGTGAGCGGTTCGTCCTCGACCAGCAGGATGCGCGTCGTCGCGGCGCTCTTGCGCGGCAGAACCGCCGGTTGCACGGCGGTTCCCGCAAGCTTCGCAGACGACACGACGGCGTTCTCGAGTTCGAGTTGGGTAGGCATGGCCGACTCTCCTTTGCCCGATCGCTATCGGCGCGCATGCAGATCCGGCTGCAGCGAATCCCTCGACGCCATGGCGTCAACCGCCGGCGCGAACGCACAGGACGAGCGTTTGTTCGCCGAGGAACCGGCGCAGCGCGCGCACCGCGACCGGCTCCAGTCCGGCGGCGCGGCATTCGGCGAGGAACACGCCGCGGCGCACCGCCGAACGTCCCGAGCGGTTCTTGCCTGTCCATCTGCGCAACACCCGGCGCAGGCTCTGCAGGCTCAGTGCATCGAAGAACGACACCACGACGATGCCGCGGCTCACGCGCGCGAGCTCGGCGAGGATGGCGCGCCGCTCGGCGCCGCCGGGGATGTGCTGCAGCAGTCGGTGGCAGAGCACACCGGCGAAGGCGTCGTCCCGGAACGGCAGCGCGTGCACGCTGGCGCAGGCGCGCGGTCGCCCCGGCCCGGCGGCGACGACCATCGCCGCGTCGCGGTCCGCCTGCACCACGAGGCCCGGCAACGCGCCGGACATCCGGCCAGCGCCGCTGGGGGCGTCCAGCCAGGGCCCGTCGACGGCCAGGCCGCGGCGAAAGGCCTCGGCCAGCAGCGCGGCGAGGGCCGCGCGTTCGCGCCGATCGGTTCCGGCCCCCGACCCGGAGGCGAAGCGGACGTCGCGGTAGCGTCGGGCGTAGCCGTCCTCGCGCGTGTACGGGGTCTCAGGCACGGGACGGAAGATAACGGCGACGGAACCGGCTTTCAGTTGCGGGGCCTCGCGCGCCGATGCCATGGCCGGAGCACACCATGAAGCCAACCAAGGCCCAGCCCGGCATCCGCAAACTAGGTCGCTTTCAGTGGGGTCTTGTACCAACTTGGGCCAAAGACGCGTCGGGGAGCGCCCGCTGTATTAACGCGCGTAGTGAAACTGTTCACG
>JBEITC010000039.1:0-15195 GCA_040375075.1 Planctomycetota bacterium
GACCTCGACGAACTCGACGCCGCGTTCGCCGGCCGCTGGTTCTGGTCGCATCGTCGGTGGTGGGCGCCGATGCGCTTCCGCCGCGCCGACTACTTCGGCGACCCGGCGCGGCCGCTCGCCGCGTGCGTGCGCGAGGCCGTCGCCGCGGCGACCGGCGCGGCGCCGGACGGGCCCGTGCGCGTGCTGACGCCGCTGCGGTGCCTGGGCTACGTGCTCAACCCGGTCACGTTCTACTACTGCTTCGATCGCGCCGGACGGCTGCAGGCCGTGCTCGCCGAGATCACCAACACGCCGTGGGGCGAGCGGCATCACTACGTGGTCGGCCGCGGCGCGGCGGCCGGGGACTCGCTGCACGCCGAGTTCGCCAAGGCCTTCCACGTCAGTCCGTTCCAGCCGATGGACCATCGCTACCGCTGGGCGTTCGGCACGCCGGGCGAGCGGCTCGGCGTGCACATGGACAACCTCGTCGCCGGCCAGCCGGTCTTCGACGCGACCTTGTCCCTGACGCGGCGGCCGTGGACAACCGGCAGCCTGCTGTACGCCCTGGCAAGACATCCGTGGATGACGGCCAAGGTGACTGCCATGATCTACTGGCACGCCTTCTTGCTCTGGTGCAAGCGGGCCCCGTTCCACGACCACCCGAAGAAAGCGAACCCGGCGCGATGAGCGGCACGATCCTGATCGCGGAAGCCCGCGACGAAGGCCAGCCCGGCGCGCGACGGCTGCCGACGACCACGCAGCGACTGCTGCGGTCCGGGATCCTCGCCCGGCTGCGCGGCCTGCGTTCCGGCGCCATCCGCCTGCGTGACGCGCTCGGCGAGGCGACGCTCGGCGACCCGGCCGGTCCGCTCGGCACGGTGGCGATGGACGTCGTCGACCCGGACTTCTGGTCGGCGGTCGCCGCTGGCGGCGACGTCGGCGCCGGCGAAGCGTTCGTCGCGGGCCAGTGGCGCTGCCCCGACCTCGTCCGCTTGATGCAGTTGTTCGTGCGCGACCGCGCCGTGCTGCTCGGCGTGCACGAGACCTTCTGGTCGCTGCCGCGCCGCTGGCTGCTGCGCGCCGGCCAGTGGCTGCGCCGCAACAACCGCGGCGGCAGCAAGCGCAACATCGCCGACCACTACGACCTGGGCGACGAGCTGTTCGCGCACTTCCTCGACCCGACGATGACCTACTCGTCGGCGTGGTTCGAGCGGCCCGAGCAGTCGCTGCTCGAGGCGCAGCAGCACAAGCTGCGCCGGCTCTGCCGCCTCGTCGACCTGCAGCACGGCGAGCGCCTGCTCGAGATCGGCACCGGCTGGGGCAGCCTGTCGATGTGCGCTGCCGGCGAGTTCGGCGCGCAGGTCACGACGACGACGATCTCGCGCAACCAGCACGATCGCGCCGTGCAGCGCATCGCCGACGCCGGCCTCGCCGACCGCGTCCGCGTGGTGCAGCAGGACTACCGCGACCTGCAGGGCACGTTCGACAAGCTGCTGTCGTGCGAGATGATCGAAGCGGTCGGCGCGCGCTTCCTGCCGACCTACCTCAAGGTCTGCGCGCAGCGGCTGCGGCCGGGCGGCGTGCTCGGCCTGCAGGCGATCACCATCGCGCACCAGCACTACGCCGAGGCGCTGCGCATGGTCGACTACATCCGTCGCCACGTGTTCCCCGGCAGCTTCATCCCGTCGATCCAGGCGATCGCCGACGCGGCGAGCGAGCACACCGACCTGCGCCTCGAGTACTGCGAGGACTTCGGCCACCACTACGCGACGACGCTGCAGCGCTGGCGCGAGACCGTGCTCGGCTCGCCCGGGCCGTTCCTGCAGCGCGGCGGTGAAGGCCTCGTGCGCGCGTGGGAGTACTACTTCGCCTACTGCGAGGCCGGTTTCCGCGAGCGCCACATCGGCGTCGCGCACCTGCGTTTCCGCCGCGCTGGTGGGTAGTGGTGGCTAGCGGTGGCTAACGGTTGCTAGCAGTGACCATGGCTAGCAGCGGTCATCCGCGCAGCGCCGCGCGCGCGGCCGCGACGTCGAGCGCGATCTGCGCCGTGAGTTCGCCCGCGTCGGCGAACTTGCGCTCCGGCCGCAGGAACTTGCGGAACGCGACCTCCAGCTCGCGGCCGTACAGGTCGCCGTGGAAGTCGAGCAGGTGGACCTCGAGCCGGGTCTCGGTCGTCGTGCTGCCGGCGAACGTCGGCCGCACGCCGAGGTTGGCGACCGCCGGATGCACGGCGCCGTCGACGATCGCGTCGATGGCGTAGACGCCGTGCGGCGGCAGCGCGCCGGGCTGCGGCACGACGTTGGCGGTCGGGAAGCCGAGCGTGCGGCCGCGGGCGTCGCCGTGCACGACCGTGCCCATCGCACCGGGGAAGCGGCCGAGGAAGCGGTGGGCGGCGGCGAGGTCGCCGCGGGCGATGGCGGCGCGGATCGCCGTCGACGACACCGGCTCGCCGTCGAGCAGGAACGGCTCGCCGACGCGAACCTCGAAGCCGAGTTCGGCGCCGAGTTCGCGGAAGCGCGCCGGCGTGCCTTCGCGGTCCTTGCCGAGCGCGCTGTCGTAGCCGAGCAGCAGCCCGCGGGCGCGCAGCCGGTCGACCAGCAGGTCCTGGGCGAACGCGCGCGCGGTCATGTTCTGCAGCCGCGGCTCGAAGCGCAGCAGCACGAGCCGTCCGACGCCGGCGCGGCGCAGCAGGCGCAGTCGATGCGGCACGCTGACCAGCTGCGGCGGCGCCTCGCCGCGCAGGATCTGGTCCGGATGATTGGCGAACGTCACCACCGTCGGCATGCCCTGCAACGCCGAGGCCATCTCCATCAGCTGGTGCAGCAGCCGCTGGTGGCCGAGGTGGACGCCGTCGAACACGCCGACCGCGACCACGGAGCGGCTCTGCGGCGCGTCGCCATGCGCGCCGACGAGGTCCAGGGCCAGCAGCGCGTCGAGGCCGTCGATCAGCCGCATGGGCGGGCAGCGTAGCGTCGGCGTCCGCGCGGCGAACCGGTCGCCTGCGCGAAGTCCGCGGGCGCCGGGAGCGCGCTCACGCGCGGGCGCGGTACTCGGCCTCGAGGTCCAGCAACTGCGCCTTCACGCGCAGCTTCTCGGAGGCCGTCAGGCGGTCGACGTAGAGCACGCCGTCGAGGTGGTCCATCTCGTGCTGGATCACGCGGGCGAGGAAGCCGTCGGCGGTCAGCTTCTGCGGCTTGCCGTCGAGGTCCTGGTACTCGATCGTGATCTCGATCCAGCGCTCGACCTCGGCGTGCATGCTGGGGAACGACAGGCAACCTTCCTCGCCGAACTCGCGCCCCTTCTTCTTGGTGATCTTGGGGTTGCAGAGGGCCAACTCGCCGTCCTTGTCCTTGCGGTCGCCGCTGGGATTCAGCACCAGCAGCTTGAGCTCGATGCCGACCTGGGGCGCGGCGAGGCCGCAGCCGACCTCCTCGTACATCGCATCCATCATCTGCTCGGCGGTCTTGCGCAGGTCCGCGTCGAAGGCGGTGATGGTCTTGCCGCCGCGGCGAAGCACGGGGTCAGGGTAGACGAGGACTTCCATGCGGGCGGATTGGGGGAGGCGCGGGCCGGGGTCAGGGCGTCCGACCGGCCGATCTGGCGGTTGCGGCCTCCCTGGGGGGCGAGTAGATTCTTCGCCCCTTTCGCTGGCGTCAAGCTCCCACGCGGGACGCAGCCCTTTCGTCCCGCATGGACCTCACCAAGTTCCTCGAGCAGGCTGCCGACGCCACGAAGCGTCGCAACTTCGCCATGGCCGTGAAGATCTACGGCCAGGTGCTGGCGATCCAGCCGGACTTCGGCGAGGCGCGCGCCGGACTGCGCAAGGCGTTGTTCCAGAAGGCGGCGCAGAAGGCGCCGAGCAAGCCTGTCGCGTTGCTGCTCGGCGGCTTCAGCCTGCTGGCCGGCAACCTGATGCGCATGGTGGGCCAGCACGCGTCGGCGGCGAAGTCGTTCGAGGGGTACCTCGCGCACGACCCGCTGAACGAGGGCGTCAACCTCAAGCTCGCCGGCTCGCTGCAACGCGCCGGCCTCGAGCGCTCGGCGCTCGCCGTCTACGCCGCGTACGCCCAGCACCAGCCGCGCTGCCTCGATGCCTGCCGCGCCGCCGGTCAGCTGTTCCAGCGCCAGGGCAAGCACCAGGAGGCGCTGGCGATGTACGAGGCGGCGCTCAAGGTCGATCCGCGGGACCAGGAGTCGCTGAAGGCCCGCAAGGACCTCGCCGCCGAGGGCGCGCTGCGCAGCACCGGCATCGAGAAGGCCGGCAGCTCGCGCGACCTGATCAAGGACAAGGAGCAGCAGCGTCAGCTCGAGCGCCAGGAGCGCCTGCAGCTGTCGGCCGAGGAGATCGAGGCCGAGCTCACCGAGATCGAGGGCAAGCTCCAGGAGAAGCCCGACGACCGCAAGCTGCTGCGCCGCGGCGCCAAGCTGCGCGAGATGGCGAAGGACGTCGCCGGCGCGCTCGACCTCGCCGAACAGTTGCAGCGGCTCGATCCGGCCGACGCCGAGATCCAGGAACTCGTCGGCGACCTGCGCATCCGGCTGCAGGAGCAGATGGTGCAGAAGGCCGAGCGCAGCGGCGATCCCGCCGCCGCCGGCCGCGCCCGCGCCGCCCTCGCGACGCTGCGCGTCGCCGAGGCCAAGCGCCGCGTCGAGCGCAATCCGGCCGACCTCGCCGCCCGCTTCGACCTCGGCAACGGCCTGCTGGCCACCGGCGACGTCGACGGCGCGATCGCCGAGCTGCAGCAAGCGGTCAAGGACCCGCGCAAGAAGACCGAGGCGCTGTTCGCGCTCGGTCGCGCCTTCCAGCAGAAGGACCTGCCCGAGCTCGCGCTCGGCCAGTTCGACAAGGCGCTGCAGGCCGCCGGTTCCGGCGTGCTCGCGAAGGAAGCCCTCTACGAGATGGGCGCCATCTGCAGCAAGCTCGGCAAGCGCGACGACGCGCTGCGCCACTACACCCGCATCCTCGAGCAGGACATCGGCTTCCGCGACGTCGCGAAGAAGGTGGAAGAGCTGAAGGGCTGAGTCCCGACCGCTTTCCTGCTCCTCGATCCCCGATACCAACCGACTTCCCGAAACCGAGAACGCAGCAATGGCCCACAGCAAGCAAGCGCTCAAGCGCGCCCGTCAGAGCGAGAAGAACCGCGTCGTCAACAAGACGAAGATGTCGCGCATGAAGACCGCGGTGAAGAGCCTGATGGCCCTCGTCCAGGCGGGCGACAAGGCCAAGGCCGCGACGCTCCTCGCGACGGTCTGCAAGATCATCGACAAGGCGGCGGAGACGAACGTCATCCACGCCAACAAGGCCTCGCGCCACAAGAGCCAGGTCACGCGCGCCGTCGGCGCGATGAAGTGACCGGCTGAGGGCCTGAGGAGCAGTCCTCGGCCAACTCTCGGTTCGCCCCGGATGGCCGCTGCCGCGGCCATGCAGAGCCCTGGCCACCGAGTGGGTCCTGGCCACCGAGTGGCGCCATGGCGCTCGCGCGGTCGGCGCGGACGGCCTGCGGCTGCGTCAGGCAGCGGCTGCGTCAGGCAGCGGCGGCTTCGGGCCGCGGCGGCGCCTCGCGGGGCGCTGGTCGGAGCGGGCTGGCGCGGCCGTCGTGCGGCCGCGCGCCCTCGGCGTCGCCGATCAGCCTTGCAGGAGCTGCAGGGCAGCCTGCGGCTGCGTGTTCGCCTGCGACAGGATCGAGATCGCAGCCTGCTGCAGGATCGAGTTGCGCGTCAGCGACGCCGTCTCGACCGCGACGTCGACGTCGCGGATGCGCGACTCGGCGGCGGACAGGTTCTCCGACTGGATCTGCAGGTTGGCGATCGTCGTGGTCAGGCGGTTCTGCGCCGCGCCGAACTGGCCGCGCACGCGGCTGACGGAGTTGACGGCGAGGTCGAGCGCCGCGATGGCGATCGTCGGCGTGCCGGTCGAGCCGATGTCGAGCGACGACAGGCCCAGCGTCGAGGCCAGCGTGTCCGACGTGCTGAGCTGGATCGTGTCGATGCCGGCGGCGGTGCCGACGCCCACCTGGAAGGTGATCGTCGAGCCGGTGCCGTCGAGCAGGCTCACGCCGTTGAAGGTGGTCGACTTGGCGATGCGGTCGATCTCGTCGATCAGGTCGCCGAACTCCTCGTTCAGCGTCGAGCGGTCGGCGGCGCTCACCGTGCCGTTGCTCGCCTGGATCGCCAGTTCGCGCATGCGGATGAGGATCGAGCTGACCTCGTTGAGGGCGCCTTCGCCCGTCTGCGTCAGCGAGATGCCGTCCTGCGCGTTGCGGATCGCCTGACCCGTCGAGCGGATCTGGCCGCGGAAGCGTTCCGAGATCGCGAGGCCGGCGGCGTCGTCCGACGCCGTCGAGATGCGCAAGCCGGTCGACAGGCGACGGTAGTTCGCCTGCAGGCGATCCGTGGTCTGCGACAGCGAGCGCTGCGCGTTCAGGGATGCGATGTTCGAATTGACGCGAAGGCCCATGTTTGTCCTCGATCCTCTTGCCTGGAGACGCCGGAACGGGTCCGGCGTCGATGCCTGCACCTGATCGGCAGCCGCTTGAGGACTTCTTCAGGAAATCTCACGATTGGACACCCCGGCTCCATGCATCCCATGGCATGGGCGGGGGTTGTGGCCGCAACTTGGCGCGAAGATCGCGGCCGTGGTCCCACATCGGGATGCCGCCGCCGGCGCCGCGGCGGCCGGCCCGCCGCTCAGTGCAGCAGCCGCGAGTAGCGGTAGTTCGCCTGCAGGCACAGCGCCAGGATCGCCGTGCTGTAGACGCGGCCGCCATCCTCGCCCCAGGCGCACGCGGGCTCCCACGAGCCGAAGCGGTTGCCGTCCTTCGGGTCGCGGCACTGGCGCTTCAGCAGCGTCGGCTCGAGCTGCTTCTGCCACGCCGTCCAGCGCTTGCCGCCCATCTGGAACAGCGCGTAGGAGGCGTAGTACCAGGCGTAGTGATCGACGGTCCCGCCCTGTTCGTCCCAGACCGGCGGCCGCTGCAGCAGCAGGTCGGCGGCCTTCTGCATGACCGGCGTCTTGTCCGGGTCCTGGCCGAGGAAGAAGCGCGCGAAGAGGCCGACCGCGGTCATCGCCTCGGTGCGCTCGGCCGGGAAGCGGCTGCCGTGGTCGCCCGGCTTGCGCGAGCTGCGCTGGCCGGCGGTGGTGTAGCCGTGGCGACCGCTGGCGTCGGCGACGGCGTCGAGCCAGACCGCGGAGGTCTTCAGCGCGCCGTCGTCGACGACGAGCCCGAAGTGCTTGCCGGCGGCGAGCGCCATCACGCACCAGCCGGTGATCGACGTGTCGCCATCGCCGTCGCGCGGCTGGTAGCGCCAGACGCCGTACGGGTTGCGGTGCGCGGCGAGGTGGTCGAGACCCTTCTGCGCCGGCTCGCGCAGCAGGCTGTACCCGGACAGTCCGAACGCCTCGCACATCGCGTACGCGGCGATGGCGTGGTCGTAGAGGTAGTCGTGCGCGGCCGGCGTGCCGAACAGGCCGTCCTCGCGCTGCTGCGCACGCAGCCACATCACGGCCTTCTTCACCTGCTCGCGGTAGGGGCCGGTGCGCATCGTGTTGCCGTCGCCGAGGAACGCCAACAGCGCAAGGCCGGTGACGCCGACGTCGTGCACGGCGCCGCCGGGGCCGCTGCACAGCGGCAGCGCCGGGTCGTCGTGCTTCATGAACTGGTCGCAGTCCCACTTGCCGTCGTCGTCCTGGTGGGTGCGCAGCCAGCGCAGCGCCGCGTCGATCGCCGGTTGGGCGCCGCCGCTGCCGCCGCCGCCCTTGCCGGGGCCCTTCCCCGGGCGACCGATGTACGGACCGCTCGCCGACGGACCGACGCCGACCGGGCCGCCGAGGCTCGGCAGCGCCGCTGCGACCTGCGCGTCGACCGCGGCGTCGTCACCGCCGGCGTCGCCCGCGGGCGCGTCGGTGACGACGGGCGTGCTGGCGTCGACGAGCGTCGGCTCCTCGCTCGGCTCCGGCGTGATCTCCGGCAGCGGCTCGGGCTCCGGCGCTGCGACGGCGACCGTCTCCGGCGCGGTGAGCTCGACGTGGTTCTGCGGCTTCGCGCGCGTCGTGGTCGGCAGCAGCAGCCACAGCAGCAGCAGCGCGACCACGTGCGCGGCGGTCGACACCGCGAACCAGGGCGCCTGCCGCAGGCGCTGGGCGAGCACTTCGTCGAACGGGACTCCGTCGGCTGCGGGCGCGCAGTGTGGACGGACCGATGGCGCAGAGGGATGCATGGAGCCTCCTTGCCCGCCGCGTCGCGGCGGGCCCTGGGCGCGCGGGACGTCGCGCGCCGACTCCCGATGCAACGACTCCGCGCGCGCAGCGGATCAGTCACGGTCGCGAAAATCGCGCAGCCGCCATCGGCGTCCGCGGTCGCGATGCGCGGCCATCCTGATGGCGTGCGCCTGCACGCCGTCGTCGGCGAAGCAGCGCTGCGCGAGCGTCGCGCGGCATCGCGCTGCTGCGCGCCGCGCGGCGGCAGTGCGCGCGACGATCCGGCCCGTGCGCCCGCCATGCGCTGAAGGTTCGCCCCGAAAACACGACGGCCCGCGCATCCTGTTCGGAGGCGCGGGCCGTCGTGCGCGGCAGGGGCCGCAAGTCCGTCAGCGGACCAGCTTGCTGTAGCGGTAGTAGGCCTCGAGCGTCAGCACCAGCGTCGCGGTGCTGTACACGCGGCCGCCGTCCTCGCCCCAGGCGCACTTCGGATCCCAAGAGCCGTAGAGGTTCTTCTTGGCCTTGTCCTTGTGCTGGTTCTTCACGACCGCGGCTTCGAGCTTCTTCTGCCAGTCGGTCCAGTGCTTGCCACCCATCTGGAACAGCGCGTACGTCGCGTAGTACCAGTAGTAGTGGTCGATCGTGCCGGCCTTCTCGTCCCAGATCGGCGGCTTCTCCAGGATGCGATCGGCGGCGGCCTTCATGACCGGCTTCTCCTTCGGATCCTGGTTCATGAAGAAGCGGCAGAACAGGCCGACGGCGGTCATCGCCGCGCCCTTCTCGACCGGGAAGTCCGTCGCGTGGCTGCCCGGCTTGCGGGAGCTCGGCTCGCCCTGCTTGCTGTAGCCGTGGATGCCCGTCGGGTCGCTGACCTGATCGAGCCACACGCCGCAGAGCTTCAGGGCCTCCTTGTTGATCATCAGGCCGAAGAACTCGCCCGACTCGTAGGCCATGATCGCCCAGCCCGTGACCGACGTGTCGTTGTCGTTGTCGCGCGGCTGGTAGCGCCAGACCGAGTACGGGTTGCGGTGCGACTCGAGGTAGTTGATGCCCTTCTGCGCGACCGGCTTCAGCAGCGTGTAGTTCGACAGGCCGAAGGCCTCGCACATGGCGTACGCGGCGATCGCGTGGTCGTAGATGAAGTCGTGCGAGGCGTTGGTGCCGAACAGGCCCGTCGACGAGTCCTGCTGGTCGCGCAGCCACAGCACGCCCTTCTTGACCTGGTCCTTGTAGGCGCCGCTGCGCATGGTGTTGCCGTCGCCCAGGAAGGCGAGCAGCGCGAGGCCGGTGACGCCGACGTCGTGGACCGCGTTGCCCGGACCGTCGCAGACGTCGCTCGACGCGTCGTCGTGCTTCATGAACTGGTCGCAGTCCCACTTGCCGTCCTCGTCCTGGTGGTTCTTCAGCCACTGCAGGCCGGCATCGATGTTCTCGGCGTAGCTCTTGCCGCCGCCGCCCTTCTTGCCGCCACCGCCACGGCTGCCGTAACGGCCGCCGGCGCCGCCGCCGAGGCCGACCGCGGAGTTCCACTGGTTGCTGTCGAAGGCGGACTCCTTCGACGTGTTCTCGGAGACCGTGTTGTCGAAGGCCTCGTTCTGCTGCTCGGTGACGGTGTTCTCCGTCACGACGACGTCGTCCGTCACCTCTTCCGGCTTGGTCTCCGGCGGCGGCGGCGGCGGCGGTTCCTCGATCTTCGTCTCCTCCTGCTGGGTCATCTCGACCTTGTTGACGACCTTCTCCTCCTTCTTCGGCGGAGTCAGGACCCACATCAGCAGCACCGCGACGATGTGCACGCCGGCGGAGAGCATGAACCAAGGCGCGGCGCGCAGGCGCTCGGCCATCAGTTCCTGGAAGGTGACCTCGGTCTCCCAGACAGGGAGGGCGTTGGACTGGACTTTGATCTTGGTCGGGTCGAGTTGGGCCATGGTGGCTCCTGAGGCGGACGCCGCTGCAAACTGCCGGCGGCACTACAGACAGGTCTGCCGGCAGGTCTGCGGCGCAGTCGAGACTGCGCCGAGGACCTCGGCCGGCCGCCGCAGACAACGGAGCCGGCCGCAGTTCGGTTCAAAGAGGGGCCACGCAGTTAAGCGCGCAGGGTCTGCCCCCGCAACGGCGCAGGTGCGCGCGCGGCCCGAGCGCGCGGTAGGGGGCGCCAGCTCCAGCACCCGCCGCAGCGACCGGTCGCCGCGCGCATGCAAGCGCGACGTGCGCGGCCAGGATCCATCTCAAGTCACTGCGCGCGCCAGACTTCGGTCCGTTGCTTTGCGCGCTCGGCGGCCTGCTCACGGAACTCGACGATGATCTTCTGGGTGCACAGGTCGCGCAGTTGCTCCTGCACCGTCGGGTCGATGAAGGCGTCGTTTCGAGCCGGCGCGAACTGCGCCACCTTGGCGATCACGAAGGCGCCGCGGTGCAGCACCGGGCTCGACACGGCGCCCGCCGGGCCGGCGAGGGCGAACTCCTTCACGGGGGCCAGTTCGGTGGCGAGCTTGTCGACCGCGATCTCGGCGCCGACGCCGATCGCATCCGGGAAGCGTTCCGCGAGCGCGCGGGCCGTGATCTCTTCGTTGCGCCAGGCGGCCGCGGCGGCGGTGGCGTTCTTCTCGGCGTCGGGGCCGGAGAAGCGCACCTGCACGACCGTCGCCATGCCGGGCCGCACGAACAGGTCGCGATTGGCCTCGTACTCCTTCTGCAGCATGCCCGGCGTCAGGAAGTGGCGGGTCTGGCCCATCAGCCGGCGACCGACCGCGAACTCGTCGGCCAGTTCGTAGAGCTTCTGGATGCGCTGCTCGCGCTGGTGCATCGGCCAGGTGCGGCCGACGCGCTTCAGTTCGTCGCTGAAGCGCGTCAGGCTGCCGAGGTCGCGCACCTGCTCCTGGCGGTCGCGCTCGAACTCGCGGCGCAGGATGTCCTCGAGTTGTTCGGGCGGCAGCGGGCTCATCGTCTTGGCCGCCAGCGCGAGGCGGTAGCGGTCGATCTCGCCATCGAGCGTGCGCTCGAGCACGGCGAGTTCGTCCTCCGGCCGCATGCCGCCTTGGGCGCGCAGCGCGCGCAGGCGCGACGCGGCGAGCGTGCGGATCTGGCTCGTCAACAGGCCGCTGTCGTTGACGGTGGCGACCACGCCGTCGACCGGCGCGCCGAGCGATCGCTTCGGCGCCGGGTGCTGGGGCGGCGTGGCGCCGGCGGCCGGATCCTGCGCCGACGCGGCCCCGATCAGGCCGACGAAGCCGAGCCAGAGTCCCGCCGTGACGCTGCGCATGCCGCGATGATGCGCGCGCGACGCGCCGGTGGCAACGGTCCGATCCGGCGCGGCTGGGACGCGCGACGCCGCGCGGTTTGCTTTCCGCCGTGCGGCGGAGTTTCCTTCGGTCATGGGACCAAACGCCGGAACGTGCGTCGTCGTCGGCGCCAGCTCGGGCATCGGGCTCGCCGTCGCGCGTCGCCTCGCCCAGTCGGGGCGCAAGGTGGCGATGCTGGCGCGGCGCGAGCGCGAGCTGATGGGCCAGGTCGCGACGACCAACGACGTGCTCGGCCGGCAGGCGGCGTGGGGCTTCGTGCACGATGCGGCCGACGTCGACGCCGTCGAGGCGCTGTTCGCGCGCATCGAGCAGGAACTCGGCCCGGTCGACGAGGTGCACTTCGTCGCCGGCGTGATGCCCGACGTCGCCATCGACGAGTTCGACCTCGGCAAGGACCGCCAGCAGGTCCTGGTCAACATGCTCGGCTGCATCGCCTGGGGCAACGCGGCGGCGCGGCGCTTCCGCGAGCGCAAGCGCGGCTGCTTCGTCGGCGTGTCGTCGGTGGCCGGCGACCGCGGCCGCGTCGGCCGACCGGTCTACAACGCCAGCAAGGCGGGCATGGACTGCTACCTCGAGGCGCTGCGCAACCGGCTGTGGCGGCACGGCGTGCAGGTCACGACCATCCGCCCGGGCTTCGTCGAGACGCCGATGACGGCGGGGCTGAAGCTCAAGGGCGCGATCCCCGCCGACAAGGCGGCCGAGCTGATCCTGCGCGCGCGCGACCGGCGCAAGGCCGTCGCCTACGTGCCCGGCAAGTGGCGGCTGATCATGACGATCATCAAGCTGATCCCCTCGTTCCTGTTCCGCCGTCTGTCGATCTGAGGCAAGACGATGACCGACACGACGGCCACAGGCACGACGGCGATCTCCTGGCGCGACGAGGACGTGCGCGGCTTCGGCATGGCGATCGGCGGCCGCGCGCAGGTGCTGCGCCCGACGACCGCCGAGCAGGTGGCGGCGGCGTTCGCCGACGCGCGCGCGCGCGGCAAGGCGGTGGCGCTCCGCGGGGCCGGCTGCAGCTACGGCGACGCGGCGACCAACGACGGCGGGCTGGTGCTCGACCTGTCGCGGATGAACCGCCTGCTCGACTTCGACCCGGCGACCGGCGTCGCCGTCTGCGAGCCCGGCGTCACGGTCCGCGACCTCTGGCGGCGCAGCGTCGCGCACGGCTTCTGGCCGCGCGTCGTCAGCGGCACCATGGCGGTGTCGATGGGCGGCGCCGCGGCGATGAACATCCACGGCAAGAACAACTTCGCGCTCGGCTCGTTCGGCGAGTGCGTGCGGTCGTTCGATCTGCTGACGCCGCGCGGCGAGCTGGTGCATTGCACCCGCGCGTCGGACCCGGACCTGTTCCACGCCGCGATCGGCGGCTTCGGCATGCTCGGCTGCATGACCAAGCTCGAGATCGAGACCAAGCGCGTGCACTCGGGCCGCCTGCGCGTCGCCGCGATCGTCGCCAAGGACCTCGAGCACAACCTGCAGATCCTCGAGGACATGCGCGGCGAGGCCGACTACCTCGTGTCGTGGCTCGACCTGCACGGCAAGGGCGCTGGCCTCGGCCGTGGCCTGATGCACCGCGCCGACCAGTTCCAGCCCGGCGAGGATCCCGACGGCCTGCGCTTCCTCGATCCGACGCTGCAGGACGTGCCGCCCAACCTGTTCGGCGTCGTGCCCAAGGGTTGGTTGTGGCCGGGCATGTGGGCCGCGGTGCACGCCGGCCAGGTGGGCCTCGTCAACTGGCTGAAGTTCCAGGCAGGTTTCGCCGAGGCGCGCAAGTCGCCGTACCTGCAGACGCACGGCGCGTTCCACTTCCTGCTCGACTACGTGCCGCGCTGGCAGTGGATGACCAAGCCCGGCGGCCTGATCCAGTTCCAGCCTTTCGTGCCCAAGGCCGAAGGCGCGCGCGTGCTGCGCGCGGTCATCGAGAAGAGCCAGGCGGCCGGCCACGTGCCGTACCTCGGCGTGCTCAAGCGCCACCGGCCGGACCCGTTCCTGATGACGCACGCGGTCGACGGCTACTCGCTGGCGATGGACTTCGCGGTCAGCGCCCGCAGGTCGCGCCGCGACTCGCTGTGGCGGCTGTGCCAGGAGCTCGCCGAGATCGTGCTCGCCGCCGGCGGCCGCTTCTACTACGCCAAGGACGCGACGCTGCTGGCGTCGTCGTTCCCGCGCGTGCACGGCGAGGGCGCGGTCGCGGCCTTCCGCGCGCAGAAGGCGAAGTGGGATCCGGACCGTTTGCTGCAGACCGATCTGTCGCGCCGGCTCGGCGTGTGAGGGGCTGGCGCGGGCGGCGGCCCTTGAGGGAGCGTCGCCCGGCCCCTATCCTTCGCCCGTCGATGGGTGCCCCGGGCGCCCTGAGCATCGGCCGGCCCTCGTCGGGCCGTCCTCAAGTCGAGGCGCCAAGTCGCCGATGCCAGGGAAGCCGTGCCAAGCACGGCGTGTCCGGCGAATGCCACGCCCGTCTGCCGCGCGCCGACCGCAAGGGTCGCCGCGGGCCGCGCGACGCGGCACATCCGTCGCACCGATTCCCCTAGGCGCCGCCCGGCCCCCTGCCGGTCCGCGCGAACGAGCACCAACTACGTGAGTTTTGCTTCCCTCGGGCTCAAGGAGCCCATCCTCCGCGGCGTACGCGCCGCGGGCTACGAGACGCCGACCGAGATCCAGGCGCACGCGATCCCGAAGATCCTCGCCGGCGCCGAACTGATCGGGCTGGGCCAGACGGGCAGCGGCAAGACCGCCGCCTTCGGCCTGCCGATGCTCGACAAGCTGTGCGGCGGCGAACCCGGCCTGCGCGGCGTGATCATCGTCCCGACGCGCGAGCTGTGCGTGCAGGTGGCCGAGAACCTGCGCGTCTACGCGCAGTTCGCCGGCCTGCACGTCTGCACCGCCTTCGGCGGCGTCGACATGTCGATCCAGGAGTCCGCGTTCAAGCGCGGCCTCGACGTGGTGGTCGCCTGCCCGGGCCGCCTCATCGACCACCTCGAACGGCGCAACATCTCCCTCGAGCGCGTGCAGATGGTCGTCCTCGACGAGGCCGACCGCATGCTCGACATGGGCTTCATGCCGCAGATCCGGCGCATCTTCGTGCGCCTGCCGCAGGAACGGCAGAACCTGCTGTTCTCGGCGACGATGCCCACGGAGGTCGAAGGCCTCGTCGGCGACTTCCTGCCGAACGCCGAGCGCGTGCAGATCGGCAAGCGCAGCCAGTCGGCGAAGACCATCTCGCACCGCTTCGTCGCCTGCCCGGCCGTCGACAAGCAGCGCGCGCTCGAGCGCGTGCTGGAGCGCGAGGACGGCCGCGTGCTGATCTTCGTCAACAAGAAGCTCGGCTGCGAGAAGCTCGGCAACTCCCTCAAGCGCGCCGGCTTCCCCGCCGACGCGATCCACGGCGACAAGGGCGCCGAGGCGCGCTACGCGTGCCTGCAGGCGTTCTCGCGCGGCAAGACGCGCTTCCTCGTCGCCACCGACGTCGCCGCGCGCGGCATCGACGTCGACGACGTCGAGCTGGTCGTCAACTACGACTTCCCGCTCGCGCTCGAGGACTACATCCACCGCTGCGGCCGCACCGGCCGTGCTGGCAAGACCGGCCGCGCGCTGTCGCTGGTCGCGCCGATGGAGACCAAGCTGTTCGCCGTCGTGCAGGCGCACCTGCAGGGCCGCGAAGTCAGCAGCGTGCCGCAGGCCGGCCGCGGCTACGGCATGCCCAAGCGCCGCGAAGGC
>JBEITC010000357.1:0-4317 GCA_040375075.1 Planctomycetota bacterium
CGTCTCTAGCGCGTGTCCACACCGCCCCATCTCGGCCCGCCCATCGCCGCAGCTGCGCCCCGCATCCCTTCCCAGGCCTTCAACGCCACCGCCGCCGCAGTTGGCGTCGCCGATGCGCCCGCGCCGTCTCTAGCACGTGTCCACACCGCCCCAACTTGGCCCGCCCATCGCCGCGATGGCGCCCCGCATCCCTTCCCAGGCCTTCAACGCCACCGCCGCCGCGGTTGGCATCGCCCATGCTCCGGCCACTTCTTTAGCGCGTGACCACACCGCCCCAACGTGGCCCGCTCATCGCCGCATCTACGCCCCTCCTCCCCTCCCATGCCTTCCACGCCCGCCACGCCTCGATCGCGTATCGACCCCACCCCACCCCCTCCCGGCCTACGCCCCCCGCCTCACATCAAGCTGCTCGGATCCACATCCAACGTCACCCTGCACGTCCGCGTGCCGAGATCCTCGACCGTGCCGACCGCGGCCATCGCCGCCGCGAACGACGTCGGCGTGAAGGCCTTCACCAGCATGTGCCAGCGCCAGTGTTCCTTGACGCGCGCGATCACCGCCGGCGCCGGGCCGAGCACTTCGACGTCCCCCAGCTCGCGCAGCGGCTTCACCGCCGCCTGCAGCAGGTCCTGCGCCTCGCGTTCGTTGCGCGCCTCGGCGAGCACGCGCAGCAGCCGCGCGAACGGCGGGTAGCCGGTGACCTTGCGGAACTGCAGCTCCTGCTGCACGAACGACGCGTAGTCGTTGTTGGCCGCCGCCTGCACGGCGTAGTTGTCGGGGCAGAAGGTCTGGATGACGACGGTGCCGGCCTTCTCGCCGCGGCCAGCGCGCCCGGCGACCTGGTGCAGCAGCTGGAACGTGCGTTCGGCGGCGCGGTAGTCAGGTACGAACAGGCCCGTGTCCGCCGACACGACGCCGACGAGCGTGACGTCGGGGAAGTCGAGGCCCTTGGCGATCATCTGCGTGCCGATCAGCACGTCGATGTGCTTCTTGCGGAACGCGGCGAGCACGCGTTCGTGCGCGCCGCGCTCGGCCATGGTGTCGGCGTCCATGCGGGCGACGATGGCGTCGGGGAAGCGCTCCTTGACGACGGCCTCGAGGCGTTCGGTGCCGATGCCGAGTTCGTGCATCGGCGCGTGCTGGCAGGTCGCGCACTGCTCCGGCCGGCGCTTCTCGTAGCAGCACCAGTGGCACACCAACCGGCCCTGGCGCGCGTGCCACGTCATCGACACCGAGCAGTGCTCGCACTTGACCGCCTCACCGCACGACGGGCACAGCAGCACCGGCGCGAAGCCGCGGCGGTTGAGGAACAGCAGCACCTGGTCCTTGGCCTTGAGCCGCTCCTCCATCATCACCAGCAGAGTGCGCGACAGCACGACGCCAGCGCGCCGGGCCTCCTTGGGCTCGGCGCGCAGGTCCTGGACGACGATCTTGGGCAGGCGGCCAGCGCCGGCGCGCTGCGGCAGGGTCAGCAGTTCGTACACGCCGCGCTTGGCCTTGCCGATCGACTCGAGCGTCGGCGTCGCCGAGCCGAGCACGACCACCGCCTTCTCGATCTCGGCGCGCTGGATCGCCATCTCGCGGGCGTGGTAGCGCGGCGTGCTGTCCTGCTTGAACGACGACTCGTGCTCCTCGTCGAGCACGATCAAGCCGAGGTTCTGCACCGGCGCGAACAGCGCCGAGCGCGCGCCGACGGCGACCTTCGCCTTGCCCTGCAACAACCGCTGCCACTGCCGGCCGCGCTCCGCGTCGGTCAGGCCGCTGTGGAGCACCGCGACGTCGGGGAAGCGCGACGCGAAGCGACCGACGGTCTGCGGCGTCAGCGAGATCTCGGGCACCAGCACGATGGCGCTGCGCCCGAGCGCGCGCACCTCTTCGAGGATGCGCAGGTAGACCTCGGTCTTGCCGCTGCCGGTCACGCCGTGCAGCAGGAAGGTGCGATGCGCGCCGGCGCGCACCACGCCGGCGACCGTGTCGACGGCCTTCTGCTGGTGCTCGTTGAGGGCGTGGCGCACGGCGGCCTCCTCGGGCGCAGGCACCAGCTCCTCCAGTTCCTCGGCGAGCATCACCTTGCGCAGCAGCCCGTTCTTGCACAGCGTCTGCCACGGGCTGTCGCTGGTGTTGGTGCGGCGGCGCACGTCGAGGATCGCCATCGGCGCACCGAACTCGAGCACCGTGCGCAGCACGCGCGACTGCTCCTGGTGCTTCTCCTCCAGCTCGAGCACCGCCTGCGCGGCGAGGTCGCGCGGCGCCTGCAGTTCGACGTGCGGGAGGCGCCGTTGGCCACGCCGCTTGGCCACCGCCGGCAGCATCGCGTCGAGCGCTTCGCCGAGCGAGCAGCCGTAGGTCGCGGCCATGCGTCGCGCCAGCTCCAGCAGCGCGTCGGGCATCGTCAGCTCGTCGTCGAGCACCGACTCGACCGGCTTGACGCGCGCCGGCGGCAGGTCGGTCGTGGCGGCGACGGCGACGACGACGCCCCCGATCGCTCGGCCGTGGAAGTTGACGCGCACGCGGTTGCCCGGACGCACGTGCACGCCGGCCGGCACGGCATAGGTGAACTCGCGCCGCAGCGGCAGGTTGAGCGCCACCTGCACGTAGCTCGGCGGCGTCGGCAGCGTTTCGTCCTGGGGCCCGGTCATCGCGCCGAGCCATCGAAGCGCGGCGCGGGCCGGGCGCAACCGGCGCGCGCGATCTGCCGCGGCGATCTCGCGCCCGCACACGCCGCGACTACGCTCTCGCCCCTGCCATGAAGAAGCTCCTGTCTGCCATCGTCCTGGGCTGCGCCGCTGCGCTGCTGCCGGCCCAGGGTTCGACCACCACGAAGACCGACAAGCCCGCTGCCGGCAAGCCGGCCGTGAAGCCGCTGAGCCAGAAGCCGCTCGCCGCCGCGCCCACGCAAGGGGCGCACGCGACGCTGGCCGAGCTGCAGCGCGACTTCCAGCAGAAGAAGTTCGCCGCGCTCGACGCCTACGCCATGGCGAACGCCAACGCCGCCGACGCCGCCGAAGCGCTCGTCGAGGCGACGCAGCTGGCGCAACAGCTCGAGCGCCCGGCCGACGTCCAGCGCCTCGCGGATGCCTACCTCGCGAAGAACGCCGGCGGCGAGGCGGCCGGCGCCATGCGCCTGATGCGCGCTGGCGCGCTGCGCGACACTGGCGACGCCGCCGGCGCCGAGAAGGCGCTGCGCGAGGTCATCGCCAACGCCGGCGACGACGTCAACGGCCTCGTCGAGGCGACCACCGCGCTGGCGACCATGCTGGTCGACGGCGGCAAGAAGGACGACGCCAAGGCGCTGCTGACCGAGGTCGGCGACGCCAACAGCCGCGTCCGCGGCCTGAAGGAGCACTTCGCCAAGATCGCCGCGTCGTACGACGTCGTCGGCAGCGACCCGAAGGCGATCGGGCTGCCCGACACCGACGGCAACGTCATCGACCTCGCCGCCTACAAGGGCAAGGTCGTGCTCGTCGACTTCTGGGCGACGTGGTGCGGCCCGTGCATCGCGGAGCTGCCGAACGTGCTCGCCGCGTACGAGAAGCACAAGGCGCAGGGCTTCGAGATCGTCGGCATCAGCCTCGACCAGGACCGCGGCAAGCTCGACGCCTTCCTCAAGGCCCGCAACATGACGTGGCGGCAGCACTTCGACGGCAAGGGCTGGCAGAACGAGGTGGCGCAGGCCTGGGGCGTGCAGTCGATCCCGGCGACCTACCTGATCGGCCCGGACGGCAAGATCGCGGCCACCGACCTGCGCGGCAAGCAGCTGGAGCAGAAGGTCGCCGAGCTGCTGAAGGCGAAGAAGTGATGGAGGGCGCGCGCCGATGATGCTGCGCGGCGAAGCCTCGACGACGACGCGCTGGGTGGCGATCGCGCTGTGCGCGCTCGTCGGCACGTCGGCCGCCATCCTGGTCGCGCTCGGCAATCCGGGCCACATGGGCCTGTGCGGCGCGTGCTTCCTGCGCGACGTCGCCGGCGCGCTGAAGCTGCACCAGGGCCCGGCGATCCTGCGGCCGGAGGTCGCCGGCCTCGCGCTCGGCGCGCTGCTGTGGCGGCTGATGTCGCGGCAGCACGTCGGCCGCACCGGCGGGCATGCGCTCGTGCGCTTCCTGCTGTGCGCCGCGATGGCGGTCGGCGCGCTGGTGTTCCTCGGCTGTCCGTTCCGCCTGCTGCAGCGACTCGGCGGCGGCGATCCGTCGGCGTGGCTGGCGCTGCCGGGCCTCGTGCTCGGCGTGCGCGCCGCGATGGCGCTCGAACGCCGTGGCTGGTCGATCGGCAAGACCAGCGAGGCGCCGCTCGCGCAGGGCCTGCTGGCGCCGCTGGCGC
>JBEITC010000392.1:0-3933 GCA_040375075.1 Planctomycetota bacterium
GCTCGCCGCTTGCTCGCCGCCGACGGCGGCCGCGCGCTCGCCGACGACTTCGGCGCGCAGTGGCTGCGCTTCCGCGACGTGCTCGTCGCCAACGCCGACTTCCGCCGCTACCCGCAGATCTGGAACGGCGCGCTGCGGCCCGCCTTCTACGAAGAGGCGGCGTCGTTCTTCGCTGCCGTCGCGCGCGACGACCTCAGCGTGCTGACGCTGCTCGACAGCGACTTCACCTACGCCAACAAGGCGCTCGCCAAGCACTACGGCCTGCCGCCGGTCGCCGGCGACGCGTTCGTGCGCGTGCCGCTGCCCGATCGCCGGCGCGGCGGCGTGCTCGGCATGGGCGCAATGCTGATGGTGGCGAGCTATCCGCTGCGCACGAGCCCGGTGCAGCGCGGCCGCTGGATCCTGGATGCGCTGCTCGACCAGACGCCGCCGCCGCCGCCGCCGGGCGTCGGCTCGCTGCCGGCCGAGGACACGCCGAAGGGCGACCAGTCGCTGCGCGCGCAGCTCGAGCATCACCGCAGTTCACGCGCGTGCGCGTCGTGCCACGCGCACATGGACCCGCTCGGCTTCGCGCTCGAGAACTACGACGTGCTCGGCCAGTGGCGCGACGAACTGCACGGCCAGCGCGTCGACGCCGCCGCGGCGCTGCCCGACGGCGGTCGACTCGACGGCCCGATCGCGCTCAAGGACGCGCTGCTCGCGCGCGGCGACGAGTTCGTGCGCACGTTCGCCGCGCGACTGCTGGCCTTCGCGATCGGCCGGCCGATGCTGCCCGCCGACGAAGCCGAGTTGCGCCGCATCGTCGCCGCGTCGGCGGCAGGCGGGCATCGCTTCACCGCGCTGCTCGACGCCGTGCTCGCGTCGCCGTTGTTCGTGCTGCGCGATCCGGAGGCCCGATGAGCGGGCGACGGATGTGCCATGGCGCGGGCGTGGACAGCTTGCAGCAGTGCGGCGCGTTGCCCATGCATGGCTGTGGCAATGCCGCGGACGAAGCGCCGATTCCACCGCGCGAGCTCGCGGCCTCGCCGCGCCCAGCGTGCGCCCCGGAGTCCCAATGACCCAGCGTCCCGACCGCCGTCTCTTCCTGCGCGGCCTCGGCGCCACGATGGCGCTGCCGTGGCTCGAATCGTGCGCCGCTGCGCCGGCCCGTCCGACCGCCGAGCGCGACGAGCGGCCGGCGCGCATGGTCGTCGTCGTCATGCCCAACGGTGCCTTGCCGTCGGCGTGGAAGCCCGCGTCCGACGGCCAGGGCGGCTACACGCCGTCGTTCGCGCTGGCGCCGCTCGGCGCGCTGCAGCCGCAGGTCTCCGTGCTGACCGGCCTCGCCAATCGCCAGTCGTTCGACGGCGACGGCCACTACGCCAAGGTCGCGCCGCTGCTGACCGGCGAGAAGGTGCGCCGCACCGGCGGCCGCGACCTGCAGAACGGCGTGTCGATGGACCAGCTGGCGGCGCAGGCGCGCGGCGACCGCACGCCGCTGCCGTCGCTCGAACTCGGCTGCGATCCGATCTACCCGGTCGAGGACATGGGGTACTCGACCGTGTACGGCGGCACGATCGCGTGGAGTGCTCCGGATCGGCCGTGCACCAAGGAGATCGTGCCGCAGCGCGCGTTCGACCGGTTGTTCCGCGCGCACGAACTCGCCGCCGACCCGGCGCGGCCCAGCGTGCTCGACGTCGTCAAGGCCGACGCGGAGCGCCTGCGGCGCCGCCTGTCGCGCCGCGACCAGGACAAGCTCAGCGAGTACCAGGACTCGGTGCGCGCGCTCGAACGCCGCATCGCCGCCGCCGTCGCCAACCGCCGCGCCGACGTCGATCCCGCGCAGGCGCCGCCCGACGGCGTGCCGGCCGACTACCCGACGCACGTCGCGCTGATGTTCGATCTCATCGCGCTCGCGTTCGCGACCGACACCACGCGCATCGCGACGTTCTTGATGGCCAACGAGGTCTCGGGCCGGCCGTTCGGCTTCGTCGACGGCTGTGGTGGCGGCTTCCACGAGTACTCGCACCACGAAGGCAACGAGTCCAAGCAGGAGCCGTACCGCCGCATCACGCGCTGGCACGTCGCGCAGTTCGCCACGTTGCTCGAACGCCTGCAGCGCGTCGACGACGGCCACGGCGAGCGCCTGCTCGACCGCACGATGGCGGTGTTCTGCTCGCCGATGAGCGACGGCAACGCCCACTCGCCGCACGACCTGCCGGTGCTGCTCGCCGGCGGCGGCGCGCTCGGCCTGCCGCAGGGCCGGCTGATCCACTCGCCCAAGGACACGCCGCTGTGCCGCCTGTGGCTGGCGATGCTGCAGCGGTTTGGGGTGGGCGTCGAGCGGTTCGCGGACGCGGATGTGCCGTTGGTGTGAGGGGGCGAAACCGGGGTCTTTGGTGGAAACTGGGCGCGAGCGGGGGCGGATGTCCCAGCATCTGTGTGCGCAGAAGCCCAATACCGAAAGCGACTTAAGCCATTCCGAAAGCTTCCTGCTACATCGTGGGCATTTTGCACGACATAATGCCCACGATGTATCGGCGCTTCCTCGAACTGCCCAAGGCCTCGTTCTTCCTGTTCGGGCCACGCGCCACCGGCAAGACGACGTGGCTGCGCCAAGTGCTGCCCGACGCCCACTGGGTCGACCTCGTGCCAAGTGAGGCGTTCGTGCGCTACCTCCGCGAGCCGGCGTCGTTCCGCCGTGAGGTCGAAGCGCTGCCGCCGGGATGGGTGGTGGTCGACGAAGTGCAGAAGGTGCCAGCGCTGCTCGACGAAGTGCATGCGCTGATCGCGCGGCACGGCACGCGCTACCGCTTCGCGCTCAGCGGGTCGAGTGCGCGCAGGCTGCGGCGTCTCGACGCCAACCTGCTCGCGGGTCGCGTCATCAATCGCGCGTTCTTCCCGCTGACCATGGCCGAGACCGGCTTCGGCGTCGAGATCGACGAGGCGCTGCGCGTCGGCATGCTGCCGGGCGTCTGCGCGGCTCCAGACACCGCGGAGGACACGCTCGAGGCCTACGCCGCCAACTACGTGCACCAGGAGATCCAGCAGGAAGCGCTGACCAAGGACCTGCCCGGATTCGCGCGCTTCCTGCGCGTCGCCGCGATCCTCAACGGCCAGTCCGTCGCGGCGAGCAACGTCGCCAACGAAGCCGCGGTCGCGCGTTCGACCGTGCAACGCTACTTCCAGATCCTGGTCGACACCTTGATCGGCGTGATGGTGCCGGCATGGCAGCCGCGCCTGAAGGTGCGCGAGGTCGCGCATCCCCGCTTCTACTTCTTCGATCCAGGGGTCGCGCGCGCCGTCGCAGGCCGCATCCGCGCGCCGGTGCACGAGCAGGAACGCGGCTCGCTGCTCGAGACCTGGATCCTGCACGAGCTGCGGGCACACATGCAGTTCGCGCAGACCGGCGGCGAAGTGCAGTGGTACCGCACCGGCAGCGGCGCCGAAGTGGACTTCGTCTGGCGCGGACCGCACCACGCCGTCGGCATCGAGGCCAAGGCCAGCGAGCGTTGGCGCCCGGACGCTGGCGCCGCGCTGCGCGAACTGCTGGAGAAGAAGGCGATCCAGCGCGCGGTGGCGGTCTACCTCGGCGATCGACCGCTCGCCGACGGCCCCATCGAAGTGCTGCCGGCGCGCATGTTCGCCGAGCGACTCGGCGACCTGCTCGCAGGAACGGATCGCGCTACCCGCTAGCCTGCCCGCCATGACGCGCGCGCTTCCCCCTGCCAGCGAACGACTCACCGTGCTCGGCTGGTGGTTCCGCCCCGATGCGCCGAGCGAGCTGCCGATGCCGCAGCGGCTCGTCGGTGCATGGGACGCCGAGGCGCGCGCCGCGACGCTGCGCTACCTGCGCGCGGGCACCGCGCTGATGACGTACCCGGACGCGTCGTTCTGCCGCTTCGACTGCGGCGTCGGCGAACTCGGCCGCGCGGACCTGACCGACGGTCGCTA